>JAGRNC010000699.1 GCA_020440935.1 Leptospiraceae bacterium
GTAAGTCGCGAGATCACAATAATGGTAAGTAGCGAGGCCAGCATCGCAGTGGTGCGAAATGGAAATTCGACTACATCATGTGCATTGATCATAGGATAGGGCAGAAAATGCGGAATCCCGAGAACCGGCTCTCCGCCGCCCAATCGAAGTACCAGCGCCACGATAAATCCAGCGAGGCTTCCTATGGCATTGGTTTTTCTGTCATAGAGCGCCAGCAGAAGTTGCGGAAATAGTATACAATACACAAAGTCGCTGCAAAGAAACCAGAGTTGGTAAACACTCTGCACCTTTAACGCTATGATGGTGGCTGCGATGCCAATAATCCAGATGGATCGTTTAATCACCGGTGGAATTTTTGAATGATCATTTTCGGCGAAGAAGGGCCGGTACACGTTCCAGGCTCCCAGTGACGATGCGGATAGAATCGATGAGTCCGCACTACTCATCACGGCCGATGCGAGTGCCCCCAGACCAATAATTGCGATTACCGGCGGCGCCAGCTTTTGTAATACATAGGGAAGAATTACAGCCATATCCGTGGGTGCTGCCAGATGGAGAGCGTCCCAATTTGTGGTAGCTCCGATCATTCCAATGATGACAGCAGGGGTGGCCGCCACGATGCAAAGACCGCCAGCGCCGATGGAAAGCCACCGTGCTACTTTCGCATTCTTACTGGACAGAACACGCTGAAAGTACACATGCCAGGGAATGCCGCCAAAGATGAGCAAGAGAGCAGAGTCCCACCAGGTAAAATAGGAGTTTCCCCAGTGTGGATCTTGCCAGCCCATCAGCGGAGGAAAGAACGATGCCGATTCGCCTGCTCCCTGGCTGTACTTCGCATACAGGTCGCCCAATCCCATGCCCTGCGGCAGCAAAAAGGGAATCGTAATCCAGAGCCCCACAATCAGAATACCGAGTTGCAGCACATCTGTATTTGCCACCGCACGCAACCCCCCGATCGCGGTATAGGTAATGGCGATGAGTGCGCTAATGATAATAGAAAGACTGAAGTCGATGCCCAGAATGGTTCCGAAGGTCGTGCCCAGGGCCGTCAAAACAGCGCCCGTCCAGAATACCTCGCCCAGCATGGCAGGAATGTAAAGTAGTGCTGTCATTCGCTTTCCGAATCGATCCGCGATAGGGTCCAGCAATGTAGAAAAGTTATGCAATCGCATCTTCTTGGCAAAAAAGATGCCGCCGATGATTAAACTGAGCGCGTAGCCCCAGGGGGCCTGCGCCCAGACCAGACCATCTCTGGCTACGGCTTCTGCCGTTCCATTGATAAATCCGCCGCCTACCCAGGTGGCCGTCATGGTAAAGAGAGCCAGGCCCAGCGGAAGCGAACGGCCCGCCAGAATCAGTTCCTCTACTTCCTCTTCATCGTTTAAATTTTCCTGGGACTTTCCGGTGCGCGAACCTACGTAAAACATGGCCGCATAGAAAAGACACATGGCGGCATAGCTGGGCCATTGAAATTGATCGCTCAGTGTTTGTAGAAAGAAACCGAGTAGCAGTAACGCTGCCAGAAGCAGCAAGGATGAAAGGATTGCATGTTGGACGATTGTGCGAAAAGAAGAATGGACTGCATGACGTATAGCTTCTACCACCTGTTTCCCCCTTGCTCGCAAACGTGGCAATTGCGAGAAGTTAGTATGACCGTCGCAAAATGAAGGTCAAGGGCTTTTTGTTATA
>JAGRNC010000700.1 GCA_020440935.1 Leptospiraceae bacterium
ATATCGGTTGGATAATATTGGGCCGCCCACCACTCTCGTTCTACTAACTCTTCTAATTTATTCCATATTAACCCATGGTTTCTTTGATCTACGTACGTTCTGGCTTCGGGCCGGATTGTCGCTTGTATCTTTTGTTCTCGGTGGACTGGTTCTGTGTGGATTTGGATACTGGATTCTCGAGCATTATCAGGGCTCTTTTGCCGGAATGAAGATCGCAACACTTGTGGTACTCTTTGCCACGGGAATCCTTTACGGTAAGAAAGTGGAACCCTGGATTCGCAGTCGCTTTTTTGTTCGTCGTCCCCGCGCCGAAGAAATCATTACTTCGCTATTTCACTCCAGCGCCGGATTACAGGAGCGAACCGCACTGGATCAGGTGCTTGAGAACATTTTGCAGTCTATCAATCGGGCGATCCCATTTCAAACCGGGTTCATTGTGTCGATGAATCGCGACGCCGAAGCCCGGGTATTTCATCGTGGTCGATTTTCATCGCGTTTACGTTCGCTGGTAGAAGAATTTCTGATTCCCCTGCGATTGCGTCAATCCAGTCGGTATTCGGACGTTCCCATGACCGAAACGATGATCCTGGAAATAGGGCTTCCGACTAGCCTGGGTCCCGGTTCATCTTTCTATCGAAAATACCAACGCATTGCATTGCGAATTGAGAATGTAATGCGGAGCCTGCAGGAGGAGGGATTCCGAGTGGTAGTTCCGCTTATCTACGAATCCAGGCTGATTGGCTTTATCGGCCTGGGCGATAAAGCGGACCACTCTCCGTACTACAACGAAGATGTGCAACTTCTGGATGCCATTCGATTATCGGTTTCTATATATCTCCATAACCATATCTATTTCGAGAGTCTGGAGAGCTCGCGAAATCAAGCCAGGTCCGAGGCGCAGAGGCTGTCACAATTCCTTGCAGATCGGCGCGTCGTTCGTCGTGATCTGGACGAACACACTCTGATCTACAAAAGCGAAATCATGCACCAATCGGTGGAGCAGGTGCATCGTGCCTCGGGCAGCAATCGTCCGGTACTTATAACCGGAGAAACCGGCACTGGAAAGGAGCTGATAGCGAGGCTTATTCACCATTCGGATCGCGAAGGGAAACCATTCGTTGTAGTAAACTGTGCTGCGATTCCAGCCAGTTTGCTCGAAGATGAGATAAAATTTGGACATATCAAGGGCGCCTTTACCGATGCCCGTAGCGATCGACTGGGCAAGGCAGCGGAGGCAGGCGAGGGCACTCTTTTCTTCGATGAAGTGGGCGAGATGCCGCTGGAGCTCCAGGCGAAGCTGCTACGATTGCTTCAGGACGGACAGTTTTCTCCCGTAGGCGATAACCGTACAATACGCGCCCAATGCAGATTCATTTTCGCTACCAACCGTAACCTCAAAGCCAGCATTGCAGAAGGCCTCTTTAGAGAGGACCTCTACTATCGAATTAACGCCTTTGCCGTGGAACTGCCGCCCCTGCGCGAGAGAAAAGAGGATATCGGGGCTCTGGCCGAGCATTTTTGCCGCGATATGGCCCGGGAACTGGGCCGTTCGGATGTTCGCATTGAATCGGATGCTCTGAGCGCCCTGGAGTCCTACTCCTGGCCTGGCAACATACGGGAGTTACAGAACGTGTTGCTTCGCGCACTGGCAGGAAGCGATGCCCGAGTCATGGTGAGGGCCGATCTGCCTC
>JAGRNC010000701.1 GCA_020440935.1 Leptospiraceae bacterium
GGGTCCATCCGATTCTGATTTCTGGGCGCATGGATCCGATGCCGAGGCCGATTTAGGCCAGGCGCGACGATCCGAAAGCGAGTATCAGCTGGAATTTCAAAATGTTCGCCGAACCTATGGCTCCGGAGAAGCCACCGTGCATGCCCTTAGAGGAATTAGCTTTGGAGTAAAAAGGGGAGAATTTGTATCGTTGATGGGCCCCAGCGGTTCGGGAAAGTCGACGACCATGAATATCCTGGGTTGTCTGGACAAGGCCACATCGGGAACCTACCTATTTCAATCGGTGGCCACCGATTCGCTGGATCGTAATGAGCTGGCCTTGCTTCGCCGCAATCATATAGGATTCGTTTTTCAAGGATTCAATCTTCTATCGCGAACCTCGGCGCTGGAAAATGTGGAGCTACCATTGATCTATCGCGGAGAAAATAGCCAGGAAAGAAAAGATCGCTCCCTGCGGGCTCTGCAAATGGTGGGGCTTTCGGGCCGGGAGAAGCATACTCCGGCGGAGCTGTCCGGCGGTCAGCAGCAGAGGGTGGCTGTGGCCCGGGCCATCGTTACCGATCCCGATATTATCCTGGCCGATGAACCCACCGGAAATCTGGATACCGAACGAAGCCACGAAATCATGCAACTCTTAAGGGAGCTGAACCAGGAAAGAAATATTACCATCATTCTGGTCACTCATGAACCAGATATGGCGGCCTATGCGGACCGAAGCATTCATTTTATGGACGGCGCCATCGCATGATCTTATTTCTAAACTCTTTGCTTCTTGCATTAAGGGCCATTCGGCGAAATGTCCTGCGCTCCAGCCTGACGGTGCTGGGAGTTGTCATTGGCGTTTCGGCGGTAATTACAATGGTAAATGTCGGCAAAGCGGCCACTTTGCAGGTGCAGGATCAGATATCAAGTATGGGGAGTAATCTGCTAATAGTGCGTCCCGGAAAAAGAAGCTTCGGCGGTCCACGGATGAGCGCTCCTAACTTTCGCGAAGAGGACATGGAAGCGATTATGCGCGAAGCCACCGCCGTCGAACGATTGGCCCCCAATGCATCGACATCGGCCATGGCAGTGTACGGAAATGAAAACCTCACGACCATGGTAACCGGAACAAACAATGACTATCTTACCGTGGGCAACTGGGACCTTGCAACGGGTCGATCGTTCAGTGCAGCCGAGATTCGCGGTGGTCGTCCTGTATGTATCATAGGCAACACGGTGCGAACCACACTTTTCGGGCAATCGGATCCGGTGGGCGCCGTGCTACGACTAAAGAATGTTTCCTGCACTGTGATAGGACTGCTCGCATCCAAGGGAGAATCCATGCGAGGCGACCAGGATTCGATCATACTTGTACCCTTGCGAATGTACTGGAGGCGGCTTTCCGGGAATCGTGACATTGACATGATCCAGGTTTCAGCCAAGAGCCAGGGATTGACTACGCTTGCCAAAAACCAGATCGAAGAAATTCTACGGCGAAAGCGGCGCATCCTGCGTGGTCAGGAAGATAATTTTAGCGTGCGCGATATGCAGGAAATCGCCGATGCCCTGGCCGGAACCACTCGAGTGCTTACTGCGCTTTTGAGCGCCATCGCTGCGGTCAGTCTTCTGGTGGGAGGCATTGGCATCATGAATATAATGCTTGTTTCTGTGACGGAGCGCACTCGCGAGATCGGCATTCGGCTTGCCA
>JAGRNC010000702.1 GCA_020440935.1 Leptospiraceae bacterium
TTCTTAAAAGATCCAGGAAGGCTAAATACATATTCCGGGCTGCAAAAGATAACGGCCGAACTGCGATCGAACAATCGGCGTAAAGAGGCGACCTCATCGGGAAGCGGATCGCGATCCAGGTCTTGATTAAAGTGCGGCAATCGGGACAAACCGTCATACAGAATATACTCGCAACGGGAATCCAGATTTCCCTTTAGATATTGGAGTATTCGGGCATTTGTGGATCCCTGCCGGACGCTGCCAGAAATGGCAAGAATGGTGGGAGAATTTTCCATCCTTCCAGTCGCGGCGAAGCGTATGTTCTGACAACCCTAATGGCTCAGAAAGTGGGATTATTTTCTCTTTACATTCGGGCCTGACGTGCCGGCCTGGAATAGTGGAGCCATTTATTGTAACATTGGGTCTTCTACTATTGACCGCCTTGTTCTTTGTTACCGGGCTTCTGGCCCTGCGCAAGATGGGGTTCGATCAGCGGAACGGTCCGGTAAGACCCGGAATCCGAATCTTTCTTGTCGGAATCTTCTGTAACACCGGTCTTCTCATCGCATCGATCGGTGTGCTGTTTTATGCCGGTTACACTCCGCGAGACTTCGGATTAGCCCTAAGCAACACAGATATTATCGTCATGCTCGGTCTGGTTACCGCTGTGGTCGTGCTTAGCGGTCTATTCCGCCATTTTCCTCGATCCGGCAATGGATTTGAAAGGAGCCATGGAACCAGCCAGAATGAATCAAGTGATGCTACACTCGGGAAGTCATCCCATTTGGATGCTTCGTCCAGAGATGGCGCACCGGCGAAACGATATCGGTTTCACCCGGGCCTTTTCGCAATTTCGTTACTTGCTCTCACTGCCGGTGCTTTACAAGAAGAAGTGATCTTTCGAGTCGGATTCTGGCTCGAATGGGCTTCGCTGGGATGGCCATTTGCCTTAATCCTTTCCAGCGTTTTCTTTACCGCAGTACATTTAATAACAACTGGATCGAATCGCTGGAAGTTGCTTTCGTGGTTCAGCGGCGGGGTCGGATTATTTGTGGTCTACATCCTAAGCGGCTCACTCTGGTTAGTCGCAATAATTCACCTTGCGCGAAACGTTACTAATATGCTATGGCTTAAGCCAGTTCCCGGTATTTCACCTCTATCGAGGCCCGTTTCAGATCGAAAGCTGGGTACTTCGGCGGTCTGCATGGCCATGGTGCAAGTCCTGGTTTGCTTATTCGCTTACTCTTGATTGAACGGGCCTGCAAGCGGGCACGGTACGGGTTGGCTCTTTGGCGAGCTTTGTGCAAGGCGGACTCGAATCTCATGGGCCGGGATTTTCCCGGCCCGACGCGCGTAAACATCGCTTTTTGTTATTCTTCCAATGGAGCTCGGTCGGCCGAGGGTCCCGGCGCCGAGCGGAAAGGAAGGTAGAGCACGTAAAATAAAACAAATGCAATAACCTCTAGCTCGAGTAAATATCGAGGCCAGGGGCCAAGGAAATCCATAATAGACGGGTTCTCTGGTTTGGCCATTAGATAACCGTAGTTTGCGTCCAGAAGGAAATTCACCCCCAGTGCCACCACAAAGTAGAATTGAGTAAACAAGAACACTCGCAGAACCGATCCCGCGCTGGGTCGCATATTCCAGGCGTACAGGAAATAGAAGAGCGCAATGATAAGAGAAACATGGCCGGCAAAGTAGATGAAGT
>JAGRNC010000703.1 GCA_020440935.1 Leptospiraceae bacterium
CTGCCAGCGCGCCGTTGATAACCATACTGATGTCCGGTCGCTTGAATAGCGCCCAGGAAAGAAACATAGCGCCCAGGGCTCCCGTGCAAGCGGCCATGGTTGTAGTAATTGCGATGAATGCGAAGCTACCGCCGCCTACCGAAACGGTAGAGCCCGGATTAAAGCCGTACCAGCCAAACCACAGAATAAACATACCCAGCGATGCCATACTCATGTTGTGGCCAAAAATCGGAATGATCTTTCCATCTTCGCGGTATTTGCCAATACGAGGTCCCAGCACCAGGGTTCCGGCCAGTCCCAGCCATCCGCCCACCGAGTGTACCACAGTGGAACCGGCGAAATCGATAAAGCCCAGGTTCACCAGAAAACCCGCATTGTCGGAATGAAACAGGTTGCTCCAGGCAAGACTTCCAAACACCGGATACACGATACCGGACGAGATAAGCGAATACACCAGGTAGGCATGGAATTTTGTTCGTTCGGCCATGGCGCCGGAACTAATCGTCGCTGCCGTTCCGCAAAATACCATCTGGAAGATCAGAAAGGCATAGGCGCCAGCATCTGGTTTTCCATCCACGGAATCGTAGAAGCTAAACGGTAACGGATTACCAAATCCCAGGCCTTCCAGAAGAAGCGGACCAAACATGATTCCAAATCCAAATAGATAGAATGCCATTCCTCCGACTGCAAAGTCGGAAATGTTCTTCATCAGAATGTTTACTGCATTCTTGGCGCGCGTAAATCCGGCTTCCACAAAAGCAAAGCCGGCCTGCATAAAGAAAACCAGGAAAGCGGCAATGCAGGTCCAGAGCATATCGGTTTCGTGGCGCAGCGTTGCGTCTGACATCTCTTCGGCGAAGAGGGCTGTACCGCCAAAGTATACTAATAATGGGAGAAAAATCTTTATATATCGCTTCATTTTGACCTTCTATTCAGCTTTCCAGCTTTCGCATGGCAGACCGAATCTTTTCATCGCCAGGACTACATTGATGCGCGATGCGGAGCACATCCTGAGCCCGATTTTTTCTATCCTCGCGCAGATAAACCCGGGAGAGCATTACAGCAGCCTCGGCGAAGCCGGGGTTCACGGCAAGAGATCTTTTGTAGGCAGATTTTGCCTCGGGAAATTCGCCTGATTGATACATAACGTTTCCGAGCATGCAATGGATCTGAGCGCTTGCTTCACCGCTGCTATGCACATACTCTTTCAAATAACGCGCACTTTCCGCCAGATCTTTGCGCATATAGGTAAGCTTGGAAAGTAGCAGCAGATTCTTTAAGAACGTTGGCTCTTCCTGATATGCTTCGAGAGCAAGTCTCAGGCTTTCGTCCGGATCGCCTGCCTTGCGCGCCCGGTCGTAGAGCGCCTGCGAGCTCGAATAGAAAGGCGAACTCTGGAGAATGAGCATGGCGAAGTCGTCCTCGGCGGGGCGCTTTCCCATGTATTCTTCAAACCGCACAAGAAAGGAAGGACCAAGCATGTCGGCCATGGCCACCCTTTCGCGTTCCATGAGCCGGCTCTTTTCTTCCTGAATCCACGATGCCACACGCGGAACGGAGGCCTGTTCGCCCGCTTCGTTTCGCTGTTCCGCAAATCCGTCGGTAAGAAGCACCAGAAAATCGCCAGGACGAAGCTGGCCATGTTTTTCCATATAATCTTCGCGGCTGACTTTGGCAATGCCCAG
>JAGRNC010000704.1 GCA_020440935.1 Leptospiraceae bacterium
TCTGCACAATGCCGGATATGCCCTGGATAAGTTGGGTCGCACTCTTGAAGCAATGCAGGCGCGAAGGGGTAGCAATATGGGCTATGGACTAAATCGTCCGCTCTATGAGACGTTCCTGTCGGCCGAAGAATTGCCCTCCGCAAATTTATTGTTTCAAACGGATGCGGAAGAGCGACAGATAGCCTCGTACACCGGCGCATTTGACATGCGCTACCATGCCCAGCAAGTGCGTTCCAGAACCTATCCAGGTCGGCAGGACGATACAAACATTCTGCTCCGAGATTTGCTTTATGGCCGTAAAAAGGATGCGGCCATGGAACGACTGCGCGAACTTCTGCACACTTCCGGTAGCGACAGCGAGGGAAGCGGCTTTCTGTTTATTGATGTAGGCCCTGGACTGGCCAATGTGCAGTATCCCGCTGTAACTACAAAGTCCATCGCCCAGGATTTTCGCCGCATGGACGTGGTGGCCCTGGATCTACCGGAACAGGTCCGGCTGTTTTATTCGCAGGTTTCGGCCTATCGAAGGGATGAACTTCTTTCGCACAGCAACATTCGCATCCTTTCGGCCGATGGGCGGGAATCGCTGGCAAAAGTATTCTCAGATCCCGAACGATGGCCCGTGAAGAATCGGGGATCGGTCCCGCTTCGAGGTCGCACAGTTGTGATTCGCATGGCAAACTCCATAGATATCTACCTTCCCTGGAGCGTGATGCAGGATGTACTTCGCCAGCTCGCGCTGGATTTGAAGGATTCTCCGGTGCTACTATGCTTTAATCGATCCATCCTGGTAAAACCGGCTGGCAGCCTCAAATTCCAGATTGCCGGCTATGTTTCTATTCGCGGATTTC
Organism: Leptospiraceae bacterium; assembly: GCA_020440935.1. Classification (GTDB taxonomy): domain Bacteria; phylum Spirochaetota; class Leptospiria; order Leptospirales; family Leptonemataceae; genus UBA3465. The sequence goes on from JAGRNC010000704.1 coordinate 852, forward strand.
ATCATAATCTGGAATTACTGGACCGCGGCGGAGAACCGCCCTATACGTTGATTGATACCGGCGATTTTGCATTTCTTCGGTGAACTCCGGCGGAATGCCAGGCGAACATTTCGCGGTGCCTATATCCCGGCGTGGATGGTTAAGGCTGTTGCTCGGTGGAAAGGGAGAAATCCGGAATTTCCAGGACCCAGGGCGAATCGGCGGATGTTCTAGACAATCGAAGACGCAATCGCTGGATCGAGGCCGGGGCCGGAAGGTAGCAGTGAATAATGGACCGCACCGGCATATGCACGCTCCAATAGGAAGATTCGCAGACGTTTCGATTTCCCTGGTTCATTTGAATATGCACCGCCATTATCTCATCGTCGATGGTTTCTGCCTGCCACATGGAGTCCGGACGTTCCATGCGAAATAGTCGCAGATATACGCTGCCCTTTTCGGCGGGAAGCGCCAGTCGATGCAGGTACCTTTGCATAAAATACCCATCGGATACCTGTAGCGGACGAATGCCGGCGGGATTCTTTTCCGCATCAAACCAGGGACCAATTACGGAAGCGGCCACCAATTCGTCGCCATTGTAAGCCACCAACCGTGCCCTGTATACGGCGCCGTCGCCCGGACCCTCGATCTGTATTTCTGGTTGAACGATTCTTGCCGAATCGGCCAGCGGATGCCGCGCCATGGGGCGAAACGAGGGCGGACGACTGCTGCACCACAGCAAACCCAGAGGCAGAAGGATAATTACCAGGCGTACGAGCAGCGAATCACGCAGAAACGCCTTGCCGGGGCTCGCAGATACCTTGAATGTCCCAGCCGAAGAATTGTTCCTCCCAC
>JAGRNC010000705.1 GCA_020440935.1 Leptospiraceae bacterium
AACGCGCGCGCTGATGCAAAGAAGCGATGCCCGGAGACCCACGATGATCAAGGAGGAGCGATTCTAACCTTCTACCTGTCCAATATCGCGAACGGCCCCTGTATGCGCGGACGTGGTGAGCGCGGCATAAGCGCGAAGGGCAGCCGAAACGGTTCGATCGCGGTCGGCAGGCTTCCAGGCGCCTTTTCCTTTCGCTTCCATTGCTTTTCTTCGCGCTTCCAACTCGGTTTCGGATATCTTGAGCTCAATTCTACGCGCAGGGATATCGATTTCGATGGTATCGCCTTCCTGCACCAATGCAATGGTACCGCCGGCAGCGGCTTCCGGCGAAACGTGTCCGATGGAGAGGCCCGATGTGCCGCCAGAGAAACGACCATCGGTAAGAAGGGCGCATTCTTTGCCCAGTCCTTTGGATTTCAGATAGGAAGTGGGATAGAGCATTTCCTGCATTCCAGGACCGCCTTTGGGACCTTCGTATCGAATTACAACGATGTCCCCTGCAACAATGTGATTGTTCAGGATTTTATAGACGGCATCCTCCTGGCTTTCCATGACCCTGGCTTTGCCAGTGAATTTCAGGATGGAGTCATCCACTCCGGCTGTTTTTACAATGCATCCGTGGGGAGCCAGGTTTCCAAAGAGCACGGCCAGGCCGCCATCTTTTGAATAGGCAGAGGCTACATTTCGAATACAACCATCGGTGCGATCCAGATCGAGCTCGGGCCACTGGCGCGACTGCGAAAACGCCACTGTTGTAGGAACTCCGCCCGGGGCCGCCGCATACATCTTTCGCGCAGCGGAATCCTCGGTGGTTCGCATTACATCCCATTGATCCAGAGCCGCGCCCATGGATGCGCTATGCACAGTGGGGATATCGCGATTGATCAGGCCAGCTCGATCCAATTCGCCCAGAATACCCATTACACCGCCGGCGCGATGCACATCTTCCATATGATACTTTTGCGTAGAAGGGGCCACTTTACACAGGCATGGCACCTTACGCGATATGGCATCGATATCGGACATGCCAAAGCTTACGCCCGCTTCGCTGGCTGCCGCAAGAATATGGAGCACCGTATTGGTAGATCCGCCCATGGCCACATCCAGCGCCATTGCATTCTGGAAAGCCTCAAAGGTTGCAATGTTTCGAGGAAGCACGGAGATGTCATCTTTATCGTAGTATCGCTTCGCAAGCTCCACAATCTGTCGGCCCGCTTCTAGAAAAAGCTCCTTTCGCGCAGCATGCGTGGCCAGTAAAGATCCATTGCCCGGCAAAGAAAGACCCAACGCTTCAGTAAGGCAATTCATGGAATTTGCCGTAAACATTCCGGAACAAGAACCACAGGTGGGACAGGCCGATCGCTCCAGAGTAGCCACCTGCTCGTCGGAAACATTTGGATTTCCTGCTTCCACCATGGCATCGATCAGATCCAGCTTTCGCTCCTGACCTTCCCATTGCACTTTGCCGGCTTCCATGGGTCCGCCGGAAACAAAGATCGTGGGAATATTCAATCGCATAGCAGCCATGAGCATGCCCGGAGTAATCTTATCGCAGTTCGAAATACAAATCAGTGCATCGGCGGTATGTGCATTGACCATATATTCCACGGAATCAGCGATCAAATCGCGGCTGGGAAGCGAATAGAGCATACCAGAATGCCCCATGGCA
>JAGRNC010000706.1 GCA_020440935.1 Leptospiraceae bacterium
ATCGCGCATCATGCTTGCCTTAAAGACTACGGTTATGGAGCAAAACCCTGTTCCTACTGTAATATTCGACGAAATAGACACCGGAGTCGGCGGAGAAGTGGCCTGCGCCATTGGGGACCGATTGCAACTATTGGCCAGGCATGGCCAGGTTCTTGTGGTCACACATTTGCATCAAATTGCGAGTCTTGCAGATCGGCATTTCCGTATCTCCAAGGTTGTGAAAGACGGTCGTACCTATAGTAAACTGGAAAAGCTGCAGGGAGATCATCGAATGCATGAGATGGCCCGCATGCTTGGCGGCGGTCGGGATTCCATGGCGCTGGAGCATGCTCGTCATTTGCTCAAGAAGGCGGGTGCCTAGAACAATCTAACGAAATCTTTTTCGCTTCAGGCTGGCCTCGGGCTGGCCTTTTTTTTGTACCGGGGCCGGCGCAGAAAGAACATCCAAAATGAGAATGACTCTTGAATCCGTGGAATTTTTCTGTCCAGATCCTGGCCGGTCGGCCGGAGGAATGGTTCGGAGTATCGGTGATTCGACTGAAAGAAATCCTGTCCAGAATGCCCGCCCTCGGGCACCTGATCGTGCTGGCTGGATTGCTCATCGCACTGGTTCCTACATATTCGGACCGCGATCAGTATCTGGATAAGCCTCTGGCGCAGATCAATTTCTACGGTCTTCAGAATGTGGACGTAGGCGAGGCCGCCGATTCTGTTCCGCTTGCCGTGGGCGACCCGGTCACTCTCGAATCCTTAAACGCCTCCGTTCGTGCACTGTATGCCACTGGTTACTTTAAAGATGTAACCCTCAAAGCGCAGCTGACCTCGGATGATCGGGTCATCCTGAACTTTCAAGTTGTAGAACTGCCCAGGATCTCTGATATCACCATTCGAGGTATGGAAGAGCTATATGAGGCTGACCTCAAGACGGTTCTTCCGATCAAAGAAGGCGATGTGTACTCGCTGCAGGAAGCTCAGGAAGCAGTGGGCGCACTGGAAGACAAATACAGAAGCGAAGGATTTTTCCTCGCTGCTGTGTGGCTGGACACAGGCGATGTGGATCCAGAGACAAACACAATAGAGCTTCGCTACATTATAGACGAAGGGGAGTCCATCCCAATCTCGAGAATTAACATTCTGGGTACCAGCCATCTGGATCCAGAAAATATGCTGGCCATCCTTGATCACAAAGAAGAAGGAATTTTTGAAGACGGAGTATTTAGCGAAAGCAAGTTCGAGCAGGATAAATACAAGATCCTGGCCTACGCAAAGTCCAATGGTTATGTAAATGCGGAAATCGATCCTTCCGCCACAGGTTATGAGATTCGCTGGCGCAATCCGTCCAAGCCAGAAGAAGGCCGCGTTGTCATTATTACTTACAAGATCAATGAAGGACAGATTCGCTACTTTGGCGGTTACTCCCTGGAGCATGATTCGCAGGCAATCAACCTGGAGCGAAACCCTCCCGAGCGCAAGATCAAAACCAAGGAAAATCAGAATCCTGTCTTCACAGCGGAGCAGTTGCTATCTTTTACGGAGTTCAATCCGTCCGAGTCCGGCGAGATATTCGACGAAGGAAAGTTTTTCCGAGATCGTAGCAACCTGCAGCAGGCGTACTCCTCGCAGGGTTATGTATTCGCACAAATTCAGCCCTATTTTACAACTTTTGA
>JAGRNC010000707.1 GCA_020440935.1 Leptospiraceae bacterium
CATCGCCCAGAAGGCGGCATTCTACAAGTTCGCCGTCAGCATCGAAAATGGCAAAGGCCACAGACCCTCGAATAATGAGGAAGGATTCGGGCTTGGGGGGATGTAGATGACGATGGGGCTGGATGTAGGTGCCTTTTAGCATTACATTGAGAAATCGATGCGGGTTTTCTTCCATGCTTCCGTGGAAGTTAAAATTCTTCCGCTTTCTGGAACTGGATCGGGCTTCCTGCAGCACCTCATCGAATAAGTCGTCGGTAATCCATTGCACTCCATGCATTTTGGAAATGTGTGAAAGCCAGGCGCATACTCAAGCGAATTATTGGGATTTGAGTTGCTGCATGGGCCCCTATCTGTGGCCTGTTTCTTATGCCCGAACAGTCCATCCTGAAAGAAGAAGAGAATCCCTTCGAGAATTATGCGGCTGTTGTAGAATCCGACGATCGAACCATTTATCTGTACCTTCTGCCCACGCAGAATGAATCGCTGCCCGCGCATGCCGTATGGCTGCGAAATCTGGTCCCGGCGCCCGATGAGCCCGATCGACAGTCTCTGGAGCAAGGAATCCCGCCCCTTATGCATGTGCAGGGATGCAATCATCCGGAAGGCGCCTTGCCCTACAATCCAGAGGAACTGGATTTTGTATGGTTTCCGGAAGGAAATGGAGTGGCCTTATATCACCACGGTAATCTGGAAGCTATCCTGCCCCCCTGGTCTGGAAAAGATGATGTTTCCGGTTATGCGCGGGAGGCGCTGGGCTATCAGAGCAATACTTTGCCGCTTCCGCAGGAGTCATCGGCGATCTATGCTCGCTTAAAAGACAACCTGGAATTCTGGGATAGACGAACAAAAGAGAATGATTGGAAGGAATTCCGAGATAACCTTCTTTCGCACTATGAATCGGTGCTGGGAAAGCATACGCAGTACTATGCGGTAACAGACAGCCGATTTCCGACCCTGGCTGTTGTAGAATTCCGACTTACGGAAGGAGTGGTTTATGCAAGCCTGGGCATGTCCAGACAGCCGATGCCCGGCATTGAATTCATTCGGTCCGAGCCCGAGCACTATCTTCGCCGCGAAATACTTCTGTTCAGTCCAAATGCAGGGAGGGCAGCGTCCGATCGATACGATGAGTTGAATGAATCCGACGTTAACAAACTGCGCGAACAATATCCTGGACTGCTGGGACGAATGGCGCGGTTTCCATGGATTGTTTCTGCTGCGCTGGACAACGGGCATTTGTTCGAAAGCGGGCTGGAACTGGATTTTTGCGACTTTGTGCTTTCGGAAAGCCCTCGCCCCACTGGACTATCCAAAGAATTAATGGGAGGTCTGATGGAGCATTTCGCCATAGAAGGTTATAGTCTATCGCCTCTCTTTGCTATCCCCGCTACACAGGAAGATCTTCTGGTGGCACGGCAAAAAGGCGCGGATTTCTGGTTGGATAAGCGCATGGCTTAAGCGTACTACTTGGGCATAATACTTAAGCGCACGCCCTGAACGCATGGATTAAGGGCACGGCTTAACAGCGCCAATCGCATGGAGTCCATAGATCGCTGTATCGCATGGAAAAAAGATGATCGATACGGGCGCGCCGCCCACAATTTCCTCAACCGCCTACGATTTCTTCCAGCGACGACTCCAGCACTTCGTACACCAGATCCAGCTGT
>JAGRNC010000070.1 GCA_020440935.1 Leptospiraceae bacterium
GGTTTCGCATTGGAATGGAAAACCTACGATCATGTCTTATTGACCCGGCGCTGGTATCGCTAAAATCGAAAGACCAAACCTGGCTTGCCACCAGCCGACCCGACTACTTTGAATTCTTGCCCTCGCTTCTTTTGAAGCCACCTGTGCAAAGAGGCGAGCAGACTTTGCATTATTCAATTCCATGTTACAGCGAAAGCCTCCGGACCATGGTCTATGTTAAATCGGGAAATATAGCCGATCAGTTGCGCAGCATCGCCATCAATGCATTGATTTTCGCTTCTTCGGAGAATCGCGCACTGGACCACACAGTGCACATCATAGACTGGAAATCGGGAAAGCTGGAAAGCCGCCATCTACAACTATCCATCGCCAGCATTGACGAGCTACTTACAGCACTACTGCGGGAAGCCACCATTCTTGGGCCTCTAATGCTGCCGGAAGATGCGGCCCTCGACGAAGGAAGTCTGGAGGCTCTGCTATTGGATCGATGGCAGGAGTTGCAGGAATCGCAGCATCCTGTACTGGCTATGGTCATGGAAAAACTGGATCCCGAAGATCTCATAACGCTGATGTTTTCGGGCCAGGAAGACACCGGCGATCCGGTAAGTCTGGAGGAAAGACTGGAGCTTTATCGTCGTCTGGAGGATGTATGGAGCTAGACGCCTTCAATCCCGAAGATCCGGAATTTCTAGGAAGCAACCGCCATCGAATCATTGAGGCTTCGGCAGGAACGGGTAAGACGCACTTTCTCGAACAACAGATCCTATACTGGTTATTGTGCGGAACGGAGCCATTCGAAGGAAAGGAACGCCTGGTACCAGAGATCCATGAAATTTTGGTTCTGACGTTTACGGAAAAAGCCACCGGCGAACTAAAAACCAGGATTCGCAGTCGTCTGGAGCAATTCATAGATCAAGGCGCCAGTTCGCTAACCGTGGCCCTTACCGGAGCCAGCGAAGAGGAAATGAAGCGAAGGGCTCAAAGAGCGATCAACCGATTTGACTCTGCCTGCATTTTTACAATCCACGGATTCTGCAATCATGTTATTCGCACCACCGGCATTGGTGGCGACGTAGATTTCAGCATTGAGCAAAGAGAGGAATACAGAAAAGAGGCCCTGGCCGAGGTCATTCGAAATCAGCTTACGGAGATGCTGGGATTGGAATCCGAACTTGGCCTTGCCATTGCGGGATTCTTCGAACTCAAGGCTGAACGCGGCGGAGAGTATTCCCGGCCTTTCGAACGTAAGATTCTGCGGCTCCTGGATTATATTTCCGATGAGGGCATCTCGCTCGACGGTGAAGATCTGGATTCGGAAGCGTTAGCTCACAGCATGGCCGACGATGAGCCTACGGCGGAATCGGATCAGGATTCGGTGGTGGGGGCAAACTATGAACTATTTGCGCGGGATACAGGTTTCGCTTCTTCGCAGAAGCAACCGTTGGTTTCTCCATCTGCTGCCCGCGACCCTGCACCTACTTATATAGAAAAAGATCTGAGGCAGCAAATTCTTCAATTTCGCATTTTGTTAGAAGAGGTAAGGAAGGAATTGATGGCCCTTGCCAGGTTTCCAACTGACTTTGAGTCGCTGAAAGTAGATTCCGATTTCGAAGGGGAATTGCTGGCTCTTCGAAAGTCATACAAGAAAGCCAATCGCAGCGTATCCGATGCCTGGAAAACCAAACTGTATTTGCTGGCAAAGTCATTGGAGGAGTCCGAGATAGCCTATTTCTGGAATGCATTGCAGGGAGCCGCCGAGGCAACGCTGCAGCAGCTACCGGACTGGAATGATCCTGCCTGGGATTCCATGGAATCGGTACATCGCCAGGCATTGTTCTATGTGCTAGAAGCCCATGCTAGACTTAAGAGATCGGCAGCGATCATTGAGGATTCGATTATTGAGTATTGTAGTCTTTTGGTGGATACTCTTATGGCCCGCTGGAAACGGGCGAATCGTAGTCTGGAATTTCAAGATCTTCTTAGATTTGTGGAAAGAGAGATTCGTGTCGCGCCCGAAATGGCGGCTGCGTTACGAACTCGGTTTCCCCTGGCAGTCATCGACGAATTCCAGGATACGGATCCATTGCAATGGAACATTTTTCAGCACATTTATCTAGTGGAGGATCCGAAAGCCTCCATCACAGTGGTGGGCGATCCCAAGCAGTCTATCTATGGATTTCGGGGGGCCGACGTTTCGGCTTACGGACTTGCTCGTCAGGCCATCGCCAGCAATGGACTGGAAGGCCGGCTTTCCACTAGCTATCGTAGCGACGAATCGCTTCTGCGCGTATTCAATCAGATTTTTGCAGAGGATTGCTGGTTTGGCTCCCAACTCTATCGAACGGTGGAAGCAGCCCCTGCCGAATTGCGACGATGGACCTGGCCCAGCGGTCCTACCGGTCCGGTGCTGGAAGTGCATGATCTAAAAGATGCCAGGAATCAAAAGCTCAGACTTTTTGAAACGGCGCGCATCATGGCCACTGACATTGAGAACACGGTTTCGCAAATGCAAATATCCGAGCGCGGAAAGATGCGTCCAGTTCGCTACGCGGATATTGCAATTCTGGTCTCTCGAAACAAAGATTCCCGACTGATTCAAAAGGTACTGGTGGAACGAGGAATTCCCTGTAGTATCTATAAGGAGAGCGGACTGTACACCAGCGTTCCTGCCTACGAATTTTTAGTGCTTTTGAAATCCCTTCAGGACCCGGCGCGGCACTATCGACAACTACGACTCACTTCCTATTTTCCAGCGCCTTTACATCGTGTGGCAGAGTTGCAGGAGCCGGGTTCCGATCATCCGGTGATTCGCATTCTGGACGAATTGCGCGAATTCTCCATGCCGGGCCGATGGCCAGATTTCTTTCGACTACTGATGCTGAAAAGCCAGGTTCTGGAGAAGCGCGAGGTGGACCATTTATATGAGGACCGAATCTCAATAACACTGCAGCTCCTGGAAGAGTTCTCGGATTATGCTATCCAAACTCGAGCCAGCCTGGAAGAACTCATTCAATACTTGCATCGCTCGAATCTGCTGCAGAGCGATGGACGCGATCTAATGCGGCAAAAACGCGAAGATGCTGGCGTTTCCATAATGACGGTTCATGCCAGCAAAGGTCTTCAGTTTCCCGTGGTTCTGGCGGCGCTCAAATACACTACCGGATTTGCCGTGCCCGACGTGCTTCGATATCAAACCAGGAAGGGAATGGTCCTTAGCTTGCGAAAGGATGAAACCAGGATCCAGCGCCACAAAGAAGAAAACCTGGATGAAGACCGACGATTGGCCTACGTATGCTTTACTCGCGCGGCTCTAAAGCTATTTGTCTACTTTGTATCGGAGTCCAGGCATGCACACCATCCATTGCAAAAGGACGTTCTTGCTCCGGCTTTCGCATCGCTGCAGAGCAAACCATTCGAATCGCTGGTCCGTTTTCGCAATGCGCCGTCGCAGGGAGGAATCAAACGTAGCGACGATCAGCCACAACAGAAACAGGAAGAATCGACCCATCGTCCAGTTGCGGCGCTCTGGGATGGCCCGGCCATGCGAACCAACTTTGATGTTCGTGAATTGCATTCTTTTAGCAGTCTGGCAAGACAGGGAGAGACCGCAGCCCAGAGACCGCTGGAAGACAAGCTTTCCGAAATTCTGCGAACCGAGAAGCATGAGGCCATTGCGGGCCCATCGGGAGTGGCCTTTGGACTCCTGGTGCATGCGGTGCTCGAGACACTGGACTTTCAGAATCCGGGAGATTTGACCGAAATCATTCGCGCGGCCGCTCCTCAGTTTCTTGATTCTCCGCTGGAAGGGGACCACCTGAATGCCATTGCTTCCATGATTCGAAGTACACTCCAGGCCAGGCTCCCCGGATGTCAATGTTCGCTCGACTCCGTCGCCACTGCTGATCGCCTGGCCGAACTGGAGTTTTTTTCGGCGGAATCCAATTTCCTGGAATCGTTGGGAATACACTTGCCCACGGACTTATACCTGCGCGGCTTTGTGGATCTGGTCTTCCGCGTCGATGAACGCTATTACATTCTGGACTGGAAGACAAACTTTATCCGCGCAGGTTACTCGCGTCAATCCCTGGCGAGAGAAATGGCGCACCATCGATACGATTTGCAGGCGAAAATATACTTCCATGCGCTGCGCAAATGGCTGAGCGCGCGTCTTCCTAACTTTAAAGCGGAAAAGAATCTAGGCGGGGCGCATTACATCTTTTTGCGGGGTATGCCGGAAGGAGAGGGAGTTTACTACATGTCGCCGGAGGAGTTGACCCTGTGAGCATACAAGAGCTTACTTCGATGCTGAAGGAGCATGGAGTTCTCTCGGATTTCCAGGTTCAGTTGCTGGCTGATCTCAGGGCTCTCGGGAATTGCGACGAGGGCGAGGCCGCCTGGATTCTGGCTTTGCTAATTGCCACGGCAGGCGGCAGTCTTTGCATTTCGGCGGGGTCGGATACGGAGCGCCGTCGGGAATTATTGGCCCAGTCCCTGGATGATGAGTCCCTGAACACAGTGCTTTCGTTATTGGATCGAGGGCGGATTCGCCACTCCGCCATTGTTGGCCATCATTCCGAAGGCGATATACCAACGACTCCATTAATCCTTTCCGGAGATGGGTTTCTTTTCTTCCATTCGCATTACTTCTATCGGCAACGTCTTCTAGCCTCGGTGAGAGCACAGGAAGCTTCTTCGCAGTCTCTGGTGTCTGAGCAAGCCCTGGAAGACGGACTTCGAGCCATGTTGCAAACGGAGCCTCCGCCTACTGCAGAACAGGTTTATGCAGTTTATCTGGCGGCCACCCGACCGTTATCCCTGATTACCGGCGGGCCCGGTTCCGGGAAGACATCCACGGTCCACGCCATTCTAAAACTTCTACTTTCCTCCGGGCTGCAACCCCGGGAGATCGCAATAGCGGCACCCACGGGCAGGGCAGCCAGTCGGGTACAGGAGAGTCTGGCAGAGCGAAGCGATCCCGAACTGCAATCCTTACTCGAAGGAATCTCGAGCAGCACTATTCACCGATTATTGGGAGCGGGTCGGAACGGCTTCTACTTTGATCGATGGTTGAAATTGCGCCAAAGAGTAATCATACTCGACGAATTATCCATGGTCGATGTGGCTTTGATGGGGCGGCTGCTGGATGCGGTGGATCTAACCACAACATCGCTGATTCTAATCGGGGACCCGGATCAGCTGCCTTCGGTGGAGGCCGGCGCCGTATTGCAGGATTTTCTGTCTCTTTCTGGAAGCGCAGAACAGCCTCGGATGCGCGCGATCCTGGATAGAGTTAGTCCTGACCAGCGCCAGCCAGGCATGCAAACCGGTCCGTCCCATTCGGTGTTTTTGCATGGAAGTCACCGTTTTGGCGGCGACATCGCTGACTTTGCGGCTCGTTTGCGTAAGGGTGATTTAGATGAGGGGTTTCTGCGCTCGCATGCAGTTGCCAGTTTGGATGCCGCTTCCGGGGAAGGCTTGTTCTTGATTGAGGAGCCATCCATGCCAACTCTTTTGCAGACATGGTGTAGTTGGATTCAGTCCGAAGGCGAATCCGAGGATCCCCAGGACCTGCTGGATCGAGTCAATCGCTACCGAATCCTGGTTCCTGTTCGCAAGGGCCCTGGCGGCGTTGAAGCCATCAATGAAGCTTGCGCTCGGATCTACGAACACCCAGGACTCCGCGGCGGTCCGGATTGGTTTGCCGGCATGCCCTTAATGATTCACCGCAACGATAATTCGCGCAGGCTGTACAACGGCGATACAGGTGTTGTTGTGGAGCGAAGCGGCTCGGCCGAGCTGGTAGCCTGTTTCCCCGGAACTTCGGCGGAATCGGTGCGCTACCTGGGGCGGGAATCGCTGCCACAGCATGAAAGAGCATTTGCGCATACGATTCACAAATCGCAAGGATCGGAATACGAAACGGTGCTAATTCTGCTGGGACCACAAAACCATGATTCTTTCTTGAATCGGCAGTTGCTGTACACGGCCATCACACGGGCAAAGAAGCGATGCATAATCTGCGGCGAAATACCCTTGCTATTGGATGCAGCCATGCGACAGCCATTCAGGGAAACGGGCCTACTGCCGTCGGATACACCAGCACTTGTTACGGAATAGGTTTCGGTTCAAGCTAAGCTTGCGCCGGGCATAATCGATTCAATAGAGCTGTCTTTGCGGGGCTATTTTCCAGGTCGATTCCTGAATCCGCTGTGCCACCATGTTGGCCTCTACTGGGGCGCTAAATAAGAAGCCCTGGCAGCGAATACATCCAAGATCGCGCAGAATTTCGATCTGCGAACGAGTTTCCGTTCCCTCGGCAACTACTGTTAGTTTCATATTTTTGGCGAGATCGATTATGGATTTAACAATGGCCTGATTGCGATGGTTTTCCAGAATTCCGGACACAAAGCTTCGGTCAATTTTCAGCCCGGTGACCGGGAATGTTCGCACGGCGGACAGCGATGAATAGCCCGTTCCAAAATCATCGAGGCTAATGCGTAACTTGTTATTTCGTAATCTGGACATCTGGCGTTCGGCCAGACTCAGGTCAGAAAAGAGAGCGGTCTCAGTTATCTCAAGCTCCAGAAAGGGATCTTCATCTTCGAACGGGGCCAGCAAAGCGCTAATCTTTTCCACCAGCGCCGGATCCTTGAATTGAGTGGGCGATAGATTAATTGCTACCGGTAAAGTTCGACCCAGGCGCTCTTTCCATTCCAGCTGTTGGTTCTTTAGCTGCTCAAAAAGGAAATCGCCCAGATCAAGAATGCTGCCAAAATGCTCGGCCACCGAAATGAACGTGGCCGGAGATACTTCTCCGCGTTGCGGATGATTCCACCGCATGAGGGCTTCAAAACGAAATACCTCCTGGTTGATCACATTGAATTCGGGCTGAAACACGATGCGAAATTCGTTTTGCTTTAATGACCGATAGATTTCCTGATGCAGCTTTAAGGTGTTTCGACTCTCGGCCACCATTTGTTCTGAGAATTGAAGGATCCGGCCTGGACCAATTTGTCTGGATCGATCCAGGGCAATTTCTGCATTATTGAAGAGTTGCTCGAATGTTCCGCCGTCTACGGGAAACAATGCGATTCCACAATTCAATTCGCGAGTCCATACCTGGTCGCCAATTTCAAGAGGCTCTCGCAGAGCCTCGGCGGCCGATTTAGCAATGGTCATGCTATCGTCCGAATCGCGAAGATCTTCCACGAGTATGGCGAAAACATCGCCATCCAGTCGAAAGATTGTTGCATTCTCCGGGATGGAATGTCTTAGTCTGCGGCTTACTTCCTGAAGGAAACGATCGCCACCGCGAAAGCCAAGCTGCTCATTAATTTCTTTAAAGCGAACGATGTCCAGAACGAGCAGGGCCAATTGCCGATCGGTGCTGCCGGTGCGGTGTATCATCTGCTGTAGAATCTGCTCAAATCGTTTTCGGTTGGGTAATCCTGTTACTCCGTCAAATATTGTGATCGCCTGGATTCTTTGTTCCGCTTCGCGCACTTCCGTAATATCTTCCTGTACCACAGAAAGGTGCCGGATCTGACCCGTATCATTTTCGATGGGGGTTACCGTAAGAAATGCAATGCGCTGGTTGCCTTCACCGCGATTTTCTATGATTTCCCCGGTCCATACGCGTCCGGTGAGCAGAGTGCGACCCAGGGCTTCCTGGTAATCACGGCCCGCAAGATACGGAATTTCTGACACCGGCTTCTGGAATAATTCTGAAGGCTTGAGATCGCACCGTTCCTGGAACGATTTGTTGCTCCACTCCAGTCGCAGTAAATGGTCCACAACAAAGATTACGTTAGCCGCGGAGTCCATGGCCCCGGCAAATAATTCCAGCGTTTCTTTCTTTAGCGAGAAGCTAATACTCAAAGAGAGCCTGGAGGCCACTTCGTCCAATTCAGCAAGTATTTCGTCCCGGAATCCCTGGCCATCTTCGGAATATAGAGTAAAAACACCAATACTGGTCCGCTCTACAACCAGCGGAAAAGCCACGGCTGATCGGAGGTTATGTGTAAACATGGAGACCGCCCAGGGCCCCATGTTCATTTCCGGATTATCCGAGCGATACACCTGCTGAAATCGGATAGCTCGGCCGGCCGGCCCTTCGCCCGGTATTGTATCGTCCCAACGAACCACCAGATTCTTCAGGTAGTCTTTACGTGGGCCGGCATGCGCTGCAATTCGCACGGAAAAATCGGGTTCGGCAATTCCTATCCAGCAAAGCGGTAGACTATAGATTTCCTGGAATCGATGGCACAAGAAATGAAAGATTCTATGCTGCGACTCCTGATTGATAATCATTTGATCGAGTTCGCGCATGGTTTTTTGGATGCGATCTCTGCGATGCGATTGGGTAACATCGGTGAGTTCGAATCGGCGCCCCATGCTTCCGTCGCCGCGCGCAAAGCATCGAATTCGGTACACTCGTTGATCGGGACTCAGTCCCGAATGCCAGAACGAAAGCACCTCGGGCGGATTCCGCGTGGTAGGAAGCGCTGCCTCCAGAACCTGACCGACCTCGGGAAAGAAATCTTGAATGGGTACATTAAGAATACGTTTTCGCGGAATACCGGCGATTTCCGTAAATCGGTCCGATACGAAATCTACTATGCCGCGTTGATCGGTTTCAGCAATGCCTGCAGGCAGGCTCTCGACGATGTTTCTAAGCTTGTTTCTGGACTCCTGCAATCGGAGTCGATTTCTTTCTACGTTTCTTGAATACAGGTAGATCAGAAGAAGAAGGAGCAGGGAGCTTAACGCTACATAGCCCAGCCCTTTGTAGGTCTGGATCCTGGAAATTTGCATGATGCTTGGGAAAAGCACCAGGGCCAGCTGATCGGACAACAGAATCCACAGGCTTCCGATTACGAAGTAGATAACCGGAATATAGTATATGGCCCTCAGATCCTTTTTCATTTTATGATTCAGATGCGCCATTTTCGGAGTGAACTAGCTCTGCCTCTTTCTAAGTATGATGGGAGAGAGGGGAGCCAGGACAAGTAAAAATAGTAAGAATGCTGGCCATTGCAGATCCGTGGCCGCAGAGGCCCCAAAAATTAAAATCCAGATGGCCAGCGCAATACCGGCCAGCGCCTCACCGGCTATGAGACCAGAACTATAAAGTAGCGGATCTTGAAAGAATCGCCCAATTCCGCCAGCCGAAGTGGCCACGGATCCATTCCTCCATCGTTTCGCCGCCCAGTGCAATATCCCGCCCATAAGAAGCGGCGCCGATACGCTCAGTGGCAAGTACATACCCACCGCCACAGGCATAATCGGAATTCGGTAGCGGCCCACGCGATTCCATACGAATAGAATTGCTCCCAGTCCTGCGCCCAGTAGAATCATGGATACTGGTAGCGGTTGGTCGCCAAACAGAGCCGAGGCAATGGAGGCGAACAGGGTAGCCTGAGGAGCCTTCAAATGGCCGCTTCCAATTCCATAGGTGTGGTGCAGAAGCTGCAGAATAGATGCGAAGATTGGTGCCGCGATGGCAATTCCAAGAATCTCTGCCCATTGTTGATGGGACGGGTTGGCTCCCACCAGGTGTCCGGTTTTCAAATCCTGGGCAATGTCACCGGCTGTAGAGGCCGCACAGCAGATCAAACCGGCCACCAGCAGTAACGCCAGGATTCCTTCGCTTCCGTCCATGAAAGGCAGTAAAAGCAACCCGGTCAGCAAAAGTACGCTCAAAGTGATACCGGATACGGGGGAGTTGGAAGACCCCACCAGCCCCACCAGGTAAGTAGCCACAGCTACCACCGGCACCGACAGAATCAGGATCCAGGCAAGCATGGGAATGGAGGCCCATCCCCAATGCAAAAATAATCCGGCAGCTAGAAGGAACGTTACCGCCAGTAGCCCTAGAATCGCCGGGCCAGGAATGTCGCGCATTTCGCTGCCTTCCGATGGCGAAGTCGAACTCTGGGGATCTTCTGCAGATTGCAATGCATGCCATCCCATTGCTGTAGCACTGGCACTGTTGACTGAGGATGTATTTGGGTAGTCTACCTCTGAACTGCTTTGGCTGTTGCCTCGCGGGGCCGGCGCCGTCCGAGCAGAAAGCTCTTCCTGGAAATCTGCATTGGTTGTATCGGTTTTCACAAGCTCGGGCATCGCCTTTCCTGGTGATTCGCGCTCCACTGACGGGTTCTCAGCTGAACCATGGGCAGAAACCTCTG
>JAGRNC010000708.1 GCA_020440935.1 Leptospiraceae bacterium
CTTGCGCGTATCATCGGTACTGTGCGAATCCAGAATCAGAATTTCGTCGGCGATGGGCAGGCACGATTCTATACATGCGGCAATATTTCTTTCTTCATTGAAGGTAATGATGGCCACAGATAGCTTTTTCATCGGACCGGCTTATTTATCCTGATAGGCTGGCTTGCGTTTTTGCTGAATCGCTTCCATTGCTTCCCGAAAATCCTGGCTCAGATAGTTTTCGGCCTGGCTTTCCGCTTCGTAACGCAAAGTATCTTCCAGATTACGATTGGCATAAAGCCCCTGTTTCAATGCACGCACCGCCTGTGGGGCTGCTTCTGCAATTTCCCGGGCTACGTCCATCACATGATTCAGAATTTGACCTTTATCGGCCAGGCCGTGGCACAGTCCGCGTTGCAACGCTTCGGTCCCGGAGATCTGCCTTCCTGTGAACAAGAGTTCCTGAGCTTGATGCAGCCCTGCCACAGATCGAGCAAGAAAGCTTGAACCCATTCCGGGATGAATGCCAATGCGCACAAAGTTGAATGCATATTTTCCATCCGGGACAAAGTACCGGAGGTCGCAGGCCAGCGCCAGCGCCAGGCTTGCGCCAATGGCATGGCCATTCACCGCCGCAAGAACCGGAAATGGCATGTAGCGCACTTCCAGAAACAATCTGTAGAAAGACTCCATGAATTCCTGGTTATCTTTCTGCGATTTCTCCATAAAGGACCGCAATAGTCCCAGATCGCCGCCACTGGAAAAAAGGCCATTCTTTCCCGTAACAATGAGCGCGCGCGGGGCCGGGTTTCGGCCAGCCAGTCGGTGGAGCTCGCGATGAAAACTGAGACCCATTTCCAGGGTCATGGAGTTTTTCGTATCCGGGTTGTTCAGGTACAAAATGGCGATCTGGCCATCGTCCTGGAGTTCTATTTCAACTGTGTCGCTCATGTTTCGTCATGCATATCCGGAGTTTCTTCCATAGTAGAGTGCATATGCTCTGTGGACTCCGGTCGCTGTCTCAGAATTAGATAAAGAGTGCTTCCAAAAAGCACAGTTACGAATCCTACGGATAGTGTCATTACAATCCAGCCACCGATGGTCATAGATCCTCCTTTTCCTGACGCTGCCATCGTCGCATGGCCGTGGAAATCAATATCAAAAAGAAAACGGACAGAAGAACTAGAAAGGTAACCGTAAGGCGCATGGTTACATCGCTCTGAAACAGATCGATCTTTTCCTCAAGCTTCTGTTGTATCCAGAGCACAAATACAAAGATCAAAAAGGCCGGCGACACAAATCGCCATATCCAGGCGAGCCAGCGCGGAAGCTTCATTAGAGAGCCGCGGTTCGCTTCGTCCACTGCCTTCTCGGCTCCAAAGACCCAGGCGCCGACCACAACCTGTAGTAGAGCAAGAAGGTAGATGGCAAACGTGCCCACCCAGAAATCCATATAATCCAGACCCTTGTTGTCGTGGGAAAAATAGGCAACAAATCCGGTGCCAAGAACTGTGATCAGTCCCAGAAAGGTTACCGATGCCTTTCGCTCCATTCCAAGACCTTCTTCAAAGAATGCAATGGCTGGCTGCAACATGGAAAGCGAGCTTGTAATGGCCGCTAGAAACAGAAGAAAGAACCAGATAAATCCGAAGAAATGACCCAGGGGCATTGCCTGAAATACCTGCGG
>JAGRNC010000709.1 GCA_020440935.1 Leptospiraceae bacterium
ACGCAAAAAAAGACGCCCGGATTAAAAGAGAATGCAGCCGCACTGCAAAAAGAGGGAACCCAAAAGGAAAGAACAATTTCTATTTGATAATAAACCAAATGAATTCTCGCAAATTCCCCTTTCCGCTTCTATTCCCATTGACCATGCTAGCCCTCAATAGTTGTTACCCGCTGATGGAGCCCGCTCGCGATCGCGCGGAGCAATGCCGATTGAATTACGCCATTGCATTGAGCCATTACTCTGAGTGCACCGCAAAAGTTGGCACCGCCCGCGACAATGGTGATATCGTTCAGCAATCCGATTGCGACGGATTTCTACTGTCCGTGCTTGTTGGCTACAAGAACTGTGATTCGCAAGAATGAAGGAGTATTGCTCGGTATGATCGACCCTGGGAAATCCGCGCCAAAAAGTCTTACCCGCTTTGCATTCCGATTTCTAGTTTTTTTTCTGCCAATCGTCGGGGCATCCTGCGTAGCCGTGGAAGGTCCAATTTACCGGATAAGGACTGACCCGTTGCCACCTGTGCAAACGCCGGGAGCGATTTATCAAGGAGAGCATTGCGGATGGAACCTGGTCTTGGTTCAACTATCAATACCTTCCCTGCCGCGCGCTATTGAAGATGCTCTAAAATCTGTACCGGGCGACGCGGATACTCTGAGGATTCAGAGGCTAGTCATCATATACGGCCAGCGGAAGTACCTTCATTTCTGGCAGCTATTCGGACCATTTGGCGACTGTATCAAGGTGCGAATCAGCCTTTCACCGGATCCACTTCCTCCGGTCGGCAACAGCGATCCCCAGAGAAGTGGGGCGAGGAAAGTAAAATAGGAGCATCGATTTGATTAAGAAGAAAGCAATTCTAGCGCTATCCATTATGGCATTCGTGCCCATAGCCAAATGCATTGAATACCGCACCGCAGCGGTGCTCGAAAACATCACCGTTGAGCGATTGCCGGAGCGCACTTCCGAGCGGACCTGGAACAAAAAGACTTGCTTTGATCCGAATATGGACGATGTTCCGGGCAAATCAGATCTTGTCGGCGCTGACGGCTGGCTTCTTCGCGGCAACGCTCTGGAAAAAGGAATCGAAGGAAATTGCTTCCGCTAATCTGTCCGCCGGATTGGACTTTCCTGCCTTGCCCCGCCGCAAGATCCGAAATTCTTGCTTTCTTTTGAGCCGCTTCTAACGTCGACGAATCGCCCTCGACCGATGGCGGGGCCGAGCTCAGGAGCAAACATGAACATCTTTATCACCGGCGCATCCGGATTCATCGGCGGCGCGATCGCGGCGGAACTCAGTAAAAAGCACTCCATCCGAGCCATGTCTCGCTCGGAAAGAAGCGATGCCAGACTCAAGGAGCTTGGAGTCGAACCGGTACGTTGTAGTCTGGGCGATGTGCCCGTGGATGCTCTAAAGAATGCGGACATCATTATCCATTGTGCTGCCTTTGTTGGTCCCTGGGGATCAAAGCAGGATTTCTGGCAGGGAAATGTGGAAGGCACCGACCAGATCTTGCAGGCAGCAAAGCAGGCGGGCGTAAAGCGGTTTATTCACATCGGCACCGAGGCGGCTTTCTTTGCGGGAAAAGACATGGTGCAAATCGATGAAAGTTATCCGTATCCGCCAAAGAATCCGTATCTCTACGGAAGCACCAAACAAGAAG
>JAGRNC010000710.1 GCA_020440935.1 Leptospiraceae bacterium
TAAACAAAAGTCCGACAAACGTCAGGACGAGAAGAAAAAGGAAGCCACCCGCGAAATGGAGCGCGCCCTGCGCGATGCAAATCGAAGGGACTGAGGTCGGGTCATGGCAAAGAAATTACCTGTTATTGGACTTGCTGGCCGTCGAAACGCCGGCAAATCATCGCTCTTCAACGCCTTGCTTGGAAAGAATCGAGCATTAACCCACGAGACCCCGGGCCTTACAAGAGATGTGCTTCGGGGCGAGGTTAATAGATATGGGGTTCGGTTCACCATTCTGGATCTTCCAGGGCTGGATCTGGAAGCCGAGAACGGTTTGGACGAAGCGATTTTAAAAGGCGCACGGGCCAGTCTAGATTCGGTGGATCTATTGATCTATCTCATGGAGCCTCCGGCGGCTGCTCCCTTCGATCTAGATTTCATCAACTGGCTGCGAAAGGAGAATCGCCCTGTCATCATAGTGGTGAACAAGATCGACGCGCCGGAAAAAGAATCCGATCTTTATCCATTTTACGAAGATGGACTCAACCCGTTTCCAGTATCTGCAGCCAGTAGATTTCATTTGAAAGATCTTTGCGCTGCCATTCGCGAAGATCTGGAAGGTCGCGGCATCCATGTTCCTCCACAAATTGATACCTTTCCTCACAGCAGAAAACAAAAGACTTCGGGCCAGGATGAGGGCAGCGAAAACGATGCAGAATTTGAATCCGAAACCGCTCGGATTGCACCGGCCGAATATGCGGAGTGGCCAGAATCAGAGGCAGATTCCGATGAGGAAGAATCGGACGATGAATCCGAAGGGATGGAAGTTATCTATGTTCGCGAGCCTTCCGGCCAGCGTCGACAGGGGCGCGGTGGATCCAGGGAAGAATTCCTGGAGGAAGCTGCAGACGAATGGAGGCAGCGATACAGAAGCAAGGAAAATCGCTCCACAGCCATAAGCGATGATCGAATCAGCGATCTTAGAATTACTCTTGTAGGAAAGCAGAATGCAGGAAAGTCCTCGCTTTTCAATCGACTCGTAAACGAAGAGCTCTCATTGGTCTCGGATGTTGCAGGCACCACTCGAGATACACTGGACACTTTGTTTCGCTATCATGGCCGTACAGTCCGAATGATTGACACGGCCGGTCTGAAAAAGCGCGGCGCTGTGCGACAGGCTGCGGATTTCTACTCCATGCGAAGAACCCTTCGAGCAATGCAGGATAGCGAAGTAATCATTCACATTGTAGATGGATTGAAGGGCTTTTCCGATTATGACAAGAAGATCCAGGCCATGATCGGACGCTTTGCGCGACCCTGCATCATTGTAATCAATAAATGGGATGCCGTACCAGATAAAGACAATAAGACTCAGAAGAACTATCTTCTGGATCTGAAGGCGGATTTTCGGTTCCTGGAAAATGTTCCAGTACTGTTTATTTCGGCTGTGACGGGAAAGAATACTTTGAACATCCTAAAGGAAGCCTTCGCACTCAAAGAGCGTTCGGGTTTTCGCGTTACTACTTCGCAGCTAAACGGAAAAATCAAGTCCTGGTTTTCTGATTGGCCTGGAAAAAATGCCGGCTTCCGAGTATTGTATGCCACGCAGCCCGATGCGAACCCCCCCGTCTTTTTGTTCTTCGTAAACGATAAATCCAAGATGCAAAAAGGATTTCCTCGAT
>JAGRNC010000711.1 GCA_020440935.1 Leptospiraceae bacterium
CAGCGGATTATTCGCCTCCGCTGCCATTGCACTCTGGCTGGGCATTGACTACGGGCCCCTGCAAGAATCTGGACTGGTCACATTGACCGGCGTTGCCATTGTGCTGATTTTTCTCTTTTTATTCAGCGTTGTTCTGGAACTCTTCTATCATCTGGTCCGTATCCCCGGGGCTTTGCTTCTTCGAATCGAGGGAGTATGGAACTTTGCGGCGCCAGCTATTGCTCTATTCTTGCTTACGGCAGAGCCGCTTATCCGATGGTCGGGCCTGGCCGATGCAGGGCCAGTGCTTCATTTTCAAGGGCCGGCGCTCTGGCTGGCTGCGGGCCTGTTTGGTCTTTTATTGCTGCTGTTTATATTTCCTCTTTTTCGTGGCATGAATGCAAGTCTGATGCTGGCCGGAGTGGTGGCGGCCAGGTTCATTCTGCTTCCAGTGCAGAATCACTCTATTCTCGATTACGTCTTTTTTGAAACGTATGCAATCGGACTGTCGTTTCTGATTTTTCTCTATCTGCAAAGCCGGCGACGTATTGGACTTTCCCCGGAATACGAAACCTTTCACAATCCGCAGGCATTACTTTACATTCCGTTCTTTCTGCCATTCTTGCTGATCGGGCTATTCTTCTGGGTCCATTGGGCGCTTCCATCATTTCCGGCGGCGATACCTACCGTGCTGATGCTATTTCTGGCCGCCCACTGGTGGGTGTCCGGTCTGGCCCTGAACATGGATGCCCGAGCATCGCGGGCTGTCTCGCCGGTGGGAGCGTCCATCGTTGTTTCGCTCTTCACCGTCGCCTGGGCCTCGATCCTTCTGGCGGGAAATATTGCCCAACGAATGTCCGGGGCCGAGGAACGATCCCGACTCGTCAGCGAATCGCTCACTTTTTTTGCCGCCTTCCTGGACCGGGATCGAGACGGAAATTCGCGATGGCCAGGACTGGATCCCGATGACTCTTCCGCTGCCATTCGCTACGACTTTGCAAATGCCGCCAATACCGACGATCGGCGCGCCGAATCTGATACTCCATCGGACCTGCAGGAGGATTCCAATGTTACATCTGCAAATACATCGGCTTCGGAATCGCTTCTACAGAGTCGAAGACTGCTGACTATTGTGGTACCCGAAGAAGCTATGAAATTTTCCAGCGGGTCGCTGCATATTTTGAATAGCAACGATCTTGCGAAGGCGCTCCAGAAGTTGCTGGGAAGGCAGGGAGCGCTGGAGAAGGCGCCTACCCATTCCGTTCTAACGCAATATGTAGATGCAGGATACAGAACTGTATGCACGGGAAATGGAACTTACTTCTCAAAATCAAATCCGGCCCGTCTGGACACCGGTTGTCAGGTTTTTGAACCGGTGCCCCCTCTTATGGGAAGAGTTTCCAGAGACCAACTTGAAAGCTTCTTTTCCAGCGCTCTCTTGCTTCACCGAAAATATCGAGAAAAGAATACTTTTACCTGGATTCACCTGGATCTTTCGGGCGCGCAGTTCGATTGGAAAATCCTGCCCGATGTCATTGAATCCTGGTGGCTTCAGCCCGATTACATCGGAAGCCCAACTACGGCCCTGATTGTGTCCGGAGAGATAGCTTTTACGCGCGTTAGCGGCGATGGCATTCTCCGCTTTCCTGGACCCGAACTGGGCTTCGTCGAAAATGCTTCG
>JAGRNC010000712.1 GCA_020440935.1 Leptospiraceae bacterium
TAGGAAGAATGATTACTATGTCGTAATCGGCTTCCCAGTTAGCGCGAAGGTGCTCCATGTAAGGAATTCCCAGAGCCCAACCAATGGTATGCGCCAGTAGATAAAAATACTTGAAGAATCCAAGTACTGCCAGGTCCAATCCGACTGTCAGAGACAACAGAAGAGCCGATTTTTTCTTTAATAAGGCGAGGGAGACCAGGTAGTTAACTATAATCAGAGCAAGAAAGAGAATCAGGAACGGTACACTGTACCAGGAATAGAACAGCAGACTTGCGACAATGATTAGATAGTGCTTTCCCCGGATGGGAAGGAACCAGTATACTGAATAAACGGCAATGAACAATAGAACAAAGATTGCCGAGTTGAATAGCATAGAGCCAGAAATGGGAGTCAAAAGGGCCTGTCAAGGCGAGCCAGCCAGGGCCTGACAGTCAATTTGACCAAGGTTTTTCTTTCTCCTTGGACGGTCCATTCCGGAAAAATTCTTGTCATGCAACAGTAATGCCCCTTCCTTCCCGATAGTAGTTCTATAGTTAGAAAGATTATAAAGGGCGGGGCTCCAGCCCCATGTCAAAATGTCATGAACGGTAAATACGGACTGAACAAACGCGAAATCGCAGATTTGCTGCGGGACAAGGATATCAATCCCACAACCCAGCGGATTGAGATCGCTCATTTGCTCTTTGAGAAGCCGCAGCACTTATCTGCCGAGGAAATTCGGCAAAGAATGAACTCGGAGTACGAAAAGTGTAGCCAGGCCACCGTTTATAATACCCTGCGACTGTTTGTTGAAAAGGCCGTGGTACGAGAACTAATCTTCTCATCCGATCGTATCTACTACGATTCCAACATCGATAAGCACCATCATTTTGTGGATGTGGATTCCGGTCAGATTTATGACCTGCCGGCGCATTTGCTTTCAACGCCGGATCTGAAAGGATCGGGCCTGGAAGGTGCGGAAATCATGGAGACCTCCATCATTGTCCGCGGAAAAATGAATTGCGAGGCGGGTGCTGGCCTGGACAAGCAAGGGTGTTGCCGCAGTTCCCAGCGAAGTAGCCTGAAATCCAGGAAACCGTCGCCAGGCGAGTCCTGATCCACAGGGCTCCTTATAGTGCGCCTACTATCGGGCCAGGGCAAGAAGCCTACTGTCCTGCTAAGGGGCCTTCGATTTTGCTTTTCCTCTCATTAGAAGCAGTTCATTTTGAACCATGCAATTAATCACGGGAACGAGCTCCGGCCTCGGTTTCGGACTGGCCGAGTTTGCCTTGCAACAGGGTGAAGTTGTGGCCGGCATAAGTCGTCGCCCATGTCCGCTGGCTTCGAATTATCCGCACCATTACTTTCACATGGAATTGGATCTGGCAGACACGCAGCATCTAGCTGCCAACCTTCGACGTCAGTGCCACTTGCTGCGCGACTGGCTCCAACAGGAACAGGGCATTTCACAGTTCCCACTTACCCTCGATAAGGTTTGGCTGAATGCCGGGGTGCTGGGAAGAATTGACGATTTACAGAACAGCACCCTTCCCGAATTAAAAGATGTCATGGAGGTGAATCTGTGGGCCAATAAAATCGTCATAGACACCATCGCTTCTCCCGACTGTCCCTTTCGCCCAAAGGCCATCATTGCGATTTCGTCGGGGGCCTCGGTAAATG
>JAGRNC010000713.1 GCA_020440935.1 Leptospiraceae bacterium
CGAGGGTGCCCGATTGGAAGGGAGTTCGATTCTGGGTTAAATTCTTTCCGCTGCAAGAGGTGTCCGGAGATTTTTATGACTACTTTCCCATTGGCGGATCTCGCTTTGGCTTGTTAATGTGCGATGTGTCGGGCAACGGAGTACCTGCGGCCTTGATGAGCGCTATTGCAAAGATTTCCTTTGCCAATCACCGATACGATTCGCCCGCCGAAACCTTTCGTCAGGTGAACCTCGATGTAATGGATCTTGTAAAAGGGGAAGGGTATCTAACAGCCTTTCTGATGATTCTTGATGAGCATAATCGTCTCACTTATAGCGTGGCGGCCGTTCCCGGCCCAATGCTGTACCGAGCCCGCACAAATACGGTAGAACAACTGGAAGGTACCGGAACCGTTCTGGGTATGTTTGCCGACGCTGGCAAACATTACAAAGATTACACCATTCAACTGGAAGCGGGAGATAAGTTGTTCATCTATTCGGATGGATTAACCGAGGCAGTCAACCCTCAAGAAGAAATGTTTGGCGAAGAGCGGCTGATTCGAGCGATCCGGGAAACAAGAAATCGAAATGTACAGCAGAGCTCCGAGTATCTGATGGAAGCCTATCGCCAGTTCACCCTGGGCACCGAACCCAGAGACGATCTTACTTTCATCACTTTAATGGTAAGCGAGTATCAGGATCAATTCGATCGCTATGTGCGCGACGGATACCATGCCTTTGTAGCCGGAAATCTGGATACGGCTTGCAGTAAGCTAAAGCAGGCCCATGCCATTTTTCCCAAGCATACCCATACCTTGTTCCTTCTGGGCCGTGCCCTGGGCAAAAAGGGCGAATACGAAGAAGCTCTGCAATATCTAGATGAGTATATTCTGCTGAAACCTTACAATGCCGATGCCTACATTATTGCAGGATACTGTTACTATTCGATGGGAAATTATCCGCTGGCCATCGAAAGCTTCAATCGGTCGCTCAATATTCGCGCAAACAATCCACAGGCACTGTACAATCTGATTCGGATTTACCGAGTGCTGGGAGATGAAAAAGAAGCTCGATCAAAGTTCAAAGAATTGGAATCCATTCGGCCAGGCCATCCCCGGGTAGAACAGATGCGGCCCTTATTCGAAAAGCCGGCCTAGTGGCGCTGGGCGGACGCTCATTATCCTTGCGCCCGTTCTCTGGATCCAAGCAGCAGCGGCACAATGTGGTGGCCCAGATTCTGAAATGGACCGATGGAGGTTCCCTCAAACTGCCCCGTCTGTTACAAACGTTACAAAAAATGATGGATCTCTAATTCCGTACTCTTACACTATGTCAGGGGGATTTTATGAGTCTGGATATAAAGATTAAAGGCGGAACCATTGTCGATGGAACCGGCAAAGAACGATTCGACGGAGATGTCGGAATCAAAGACGGAAAGATCGTGGAGATTGGAAAGGTGGGAGACGCTGCGCGAACCATCGATGCTAGCGGAGCCATTGTAACACCGGGATTTGTGGACCTACACACCCACTACGACGGCCAGGTAAGCTGGGATTCGGAGCTAATGCCATCGGTGAATCATGGCACCACCACAGTGGTCATGGGCTCCTGTGGCGTGGGCTTTGCGCCTGCAAGAAAGGAAGATCGCACTCGTTTGATCGACTTGATGGAAGGAG
>JAGRNC010000714.1 GCA_020440935.1 Leptospiraceae bacterium
ACTCTCCAGATCCCTTCGCCCAAATCCTCAAAGGCCGGTACGGATTCATAGGAGTGAACTTGCATTCCATCCAGCCTGTCTATTGTCGCAATGGAGAAAAGGAAAAAAGAAATGCGAAGAAACCGATGCTACACGCCTGGAATGTGGACCTTGCTTCCTGGCGCTTCAGGCTATTCATAGGCTCGATGTTGTCGCTGATTCGTCCGCCATCGGCAAAATCATTGACCAGGTTTTCGATCGGGTCTTCGTTGACTATTTCCGCTGCGGAATTTGAATCAATGAAGATATTACGATTTCTGTTTCTTATTATTCTAGTGCTATTAGGTTCCTGTGTTTCCTTCATATCCTATGAGCCGGTGGGTCGCGATGAAGTTCAGTCCCGGGAGGCGGATGCCGCTTCAGTTCCGGATGACATCAAACTGGAATACAATCTGACCACTACCACCCAGCCTTCCAACAATACGGCCTTTTGTGCTGTGATGAGCGGGGGCTTTTTCCCCTATATTGATAGCGAAATTTCAACCGTAACCTACTATGCTACGGATGGCGGTGGCTATCGCCGCAGAGTTCTCGATTTTCGCTACGAGCGGCAATCCTATATGTCTCCCTGGGCACTCTTCGCAATGCCCCTCATTCCATTTTCTAGTGATATTAAATTTTTCGAGCTGATGGATTCCATCGATCCGACGGAAGTTCACATGCGAGCCGAAGCAGCGCTGCCTGTGGTGTTGGGCTCCGATCAAGTGAAAGAGTTTCGGGAAGAAGCGAGGGCGGTACAACAACGTGAAGAAGCCATATTTGTGAGATTAAAACAAGAACCAGGAAGCTGGTTAGATCTCCGCAATTTTGCATCCCGTACAACCTATCCCGCAGTGGCCCGCGAGGCGAAGGAGCTACTTGAGAAGGAATGGAAGTCCTGGCTATTCTTTACTGTAAAAAACGAATTCGATCTCAATCCAATGGCTGACGTCTATTGGGAATCGGGAGAGAAGTGGGGGCAACTCGGCACAATGTTTCATTCGACTCTGGCCCGCCGGCACGATAGAATTGGCAGTAACGTTGCAGTGGTGGAACCGAAAGACTGTGCCCGGAAACAGCCTGTCGCTGTCTCGCATTGCATCCTGTTTCATTATGGCGACCATGCGGATGCAGTTTTTCTGCTGAAGAAGGGCAAATCTTTTTATCTAACTGGAGTTGCGCTAAACAAAGATTTGATAACTAATGAATGGGAGCGTCCGCTAGCGAACCTCCTGGAGAGACTAAGTCGTCGACCGCGGGACTGGAAATTGGCTTCGGATCCGAAACTTTTAGAGTGGCGTATTGCAACGAGATCGGCGGATCCGTTCGTTCAATAATTGGGAGATTAATGAAAGATCAAATACAAAAAATCGCTCTACTGTTCTTGCCCATCTTTTTGTCTTCCTGCTTTACCTACCGCAGTATGGAATCTGATGAGCCAGTCGAACCGATGGAGAATTCCCCGCCTTTACCCGCCGAGGTGAAAATTAAGGCAGATGTCCATACGAATTACAATTCGGCCCTCACAAGTACAGTGATACTAATTCTGACCTATGGGTTCTGGCCGTCTGTCGGCAGTGCGGAATCGCGTATCGATTATATTGCCACGGATCAGGGTGGCTACAGTCGGCGAGT
>JAGRNC010000715.1 GCA_020440935.1 Leptospiraceae bacterium
ATTGATCCATGGAATAGTAATCGGGAAGGGACCGATTTTCGTTCTTTGCCATGCCTTTCTGGAATTGGCCGATAACCGTTTCCGTATCGGCGGCCATTCCCAGGATTCCTACGGCCGGATGCTTTACTTTCCAGATGTTTTCGGGATGAAAAAGTACGCTGTCAAAGTCAAAGATGGCTGCCTGTTTTGCCACACCGCCAGAGAACGAGAAAGAAACAAAAGATCAAGTGAAAGCCGAAGTCGGGGAAAAAGAATTGCCGCCGAAAATGCAAACTTCACAGGGTAAGCATGCATCTTTTCGAGGGCTTCGACTGTTTCATAATCTACAAAACAGAATCGGGAAAACAGATCGAGGAATCATTTGAAGCCAGCGGCATTGTTCGCAACAGCGCCAAAAACACCTTCCAGATCAAAGAACAGAGTCAGAAAGACCAGGTGGTTTTTCGGTTAAAGCAACTGGCAAGGGGCGATCTGTTCATCGAACGCTTCGAGGTCCGCTACCGGGAGCCCTTCCGCAGCATCTTTACCGAAAGTGGTTATCGATTGTTCCGGCATGGATACCATTCCTGGTCGCTCTGCGAAATGGTAGGGCCAAAGGATAGGGATCGGCAGGCCCGATTTCGCTGGAAGCACGATATGGATGAGAATCCGGAGACCCCGTATCCCGGATCGATGCCGGGACGACTGCACAGTTTTGCGCGAAAAGGACTATTTTATACGGAATCCATGGCCGGGTTGGTTTCCCAATCCGGAAAGATGTTCTTTTACTGCCAGGCAGAAACCGGTCCGCAGCATGTTCGTTTCAAAGTTCAGCTAAAGCCATCCGACGGTTCTGTGCAGCAATTTCATATGATCTGGGACTTTAACGGTCAAAAGTCGGTGCATCATTCCATTCAGCCCGTTGTTTCCATTCGTGGATTCTACAACGAAGGGAATCGGGAGCAATTCTTTAGCTTTCTCGATGAAAGCTTCGCTTCCGTATCCAGAGACTTACCGGCCCCGCCCAATCGGTCAGCCAATTTCTCGGGATGGTGCTCCTGGTATCATTATTATACCGGGATCAATGAGCATAATCTTTCCCATAACCTGATGCTTCTAAAGGCCAGAGAAGTGAAGATGGATGTGTTCCAGATCGACGATGGCTACCAGAAGAACATTGGCGACTGGCTGGATACAAACGAGAAATTTCCGCGTGGGCTGGGAGGTCTGGTTCAGGATAGCAAAAAGGCAGGGTACCGGGCTGGCGTATGGTATGCACCGTTTCTGGCCCGTCCCGATGCAGACATTATTAAGCAACATCCGGAAATTCTACTAAAAGACCATAAAGGTCGGCCGGTGCGCGCGCTAATCAATCCTAACTGGGGCGGCAAAACCTATGCTCTCGATGTCACCCATCCTGCCTATCTGTCTTATATAGAGAAAGTGACGCGGCACTTTGTGAAGCTTGGTTTCAATTACTTGAAGCTCGATTTCCTGTTTACTCCTTTCTTTCGCGGTCGGTACCATAACCCATCCACCACCGGAGCCATGCGTTTGCGGCATGCACTTGAAGTAATTCGAAAGGCCGCTGGAAAAAAGACCTTCATCCTGGGTTGCGGATGTCCGCTTTTTCCGTCCGTCGGCATCGTAGATGGCCAGCGAATCAGTATGGA
>JAGRNC010000716.1 GCA_020440935.1 Leptospiraceae bacterium
GCCGCCCTCACGGAGCCGGCCCTGTAGTTACGTGGATCATCTGAACTCGAAGAACTTCTCAATGCCAAAATAGATGCCTTCCACTCGCTCTTTCTTTCTTCCGTTGTAAACGGAAAAAGCATCCAGAAGACTCTCCGCCAGGTTTACGTTAAAGGCCTGAGAACTGGGAGTGGTGGTAAATGTTCCATTCAATCCTCGATACCCGGTGTAGGAAACAAGATCCACTTCGGAACGATAAGTAAGTCGCAGCAGGAAATCTTTGGTCACGTTGTACACAATGCCTGCCTCATACATGTTGCGAATAACGTTTATATCTGCTTTCATGTTTTCGGCTTCGGTAACCAGTGTGGTGCCGGAGGGAGCATAGTTTACTCGAATATAATCCAGGCTTTCGCTGCCTTTGCGGCTAAAATCGAGACCTGCTACAAAGGACAATCCGCTTCGCCCCACAGGAACTTTGAACTCTGCTCCAACGGTGGGCATAAACATTCGAATATCTCGATTCCCAATGTAGTTAGTAATCGAGGAAAGCCCCGAATTCGTAAATCCGTAGATATTCTCGCTGGCAAACTGATGGTTATAGAGAACCCCTGCCCGGACGATAAAATCGATGGGCGCATTCTGGCGGGTATCCAGAAAGAAAATCGCAAGTCGGAAAGCAGCCCTTTCGCGGAACGCTTCGATTTCTGCCTGACTCAGAGTATTGGTCGAAAATCCTTCGCCTCTCCATTTACTGCGCTGCGTACCATAGTATTCCCCTTCCAGTCGAATACCTGCCGGCCATCCTGCCGGTCCATAATACAGCATTACCGGATAAGCAAAGCTTGCATCCGTGCGAAAATCGCCGTAGGCTGTACCTGTGGAATAACTATTGGACCCGGTGCCGACCACCGAATCGTCCCGCATAATCCTTTGCTGAAGATCCAGGTTGTAGGCTCCTTCCTGGATATCCCAGTAGCCAAATCGAAGGCCAAATTCACCGGCATAGGCCGATGTGGAGGCCAGAATCAATGACAATGCAAGAATTCTACTCAATCTCATAGAATCTCCTTTCTGCCGACAGATAGGAACTGTCTTGGTTTTTTTCTTAGACTGAATCCTTTGCCAGCCGGTTCAGCTTTCAATCCTTTTCAGCCAATTCGATCGGTGCCGAGGTAAGGTCGCAAGGCCTCAGGAACCGTAAATGAACCATCGGCGTTCTGGTAGTTTTCGATAATAGCAATCATTGTCCGTCCTGCGGCAAGACCGCTTCCGTTCAATGTATGGACGTATCGATTCCCTTTCTCCGCTTTGTAGCGTATCATGCCCCGACGAGCCTGGTACTCCCCACAATTAGATATGGACGAAATCTCCAACCATCGATTCAGACCGGGCATCCACACTTCTAGATCATAGGTCTTCATGGCAGTGGCGCCCATATCGCCAGTAGAAAGCAAAAGCACTCGATACGGGAGCTGTAGCGCCTTTAAGATCCCATCTGCATGTCCGAGCATTTCTTCATGGATTCGGCTGGAATCCTCGGGCGCGCATAGTTGCACAAGTTCCACTTTCTGGAATTGATGCACTCGAACCAATCCGCGTGTATCCTTTCCAGCCGCGCCCGCTTCTCTGCGAAAACAGCTAGTCGCCGCGGTAACTGCCACGGGTAGTT
>JAGRNC010000717.1 GCA_020440935.1 Leptospiraceae bacterium
GATCGGCCCGCCGGTCGGGAGCGCTCAAATTCCAAAAAACCTACATCCTGCAGATTCAAGTTCCAGACGCGTTCCAGATTCTGGCGCATCGTTTCCGAGAAATAGTTATCATAACCGCGATCGGTCCGGTTCTCGAAGTAATGGGCTCCATAGCATTTCTCCAGTTCCGCATCGGACGGTCTGGGGAGCGTTTGCACCAAATGGCAATGGTTACATCGATAGATGCCGTACATAGTTCCTGTGCTGGATGCCTTTTCGAACAGCATTCTATACGAGCTGGAACTGCACCGATCGCAGAGTTCGATCATTGGGGCTGAATTTTGGTTTGCAGACACGGTTGTTCTTAGGATCGTCAGCGAAGGATGGACCGAAAGGACTTTTTCAGCTCCGGGATGAAGGATCTAACACGTAAGGCCTACCGGTCGGCTCCGGGCCGTTGGCTCGACCAGAATCTACTGGCCGTTTCCAATCTACTAAACCCTCTCTGGGGAAAAGAGCAGGCGGACTCCTCGGATCCGAACCAAGAAAGTCAGCAGATTCACGAACCGCGAAAGAACACAGGACTACCGCGACCACCCGGAGCGCTCACCGATGCAAAAGCATTCAAGAAGACCTGCACTTCCTGCGGGGACTGCATCGTTGCCTGTCCCTACGGTGCCATTTTTCAGGTTCCGGGGGCCTATGGTCCGGTGCTGGATCCAAATCATATCGCCTGCCATCTATGCGAGGATTTTCCATGTATCGATTCCTGCGCCGAGGGGGCTTTGCTACCTCTCGAAGAAGGCGCGCTGCCCGGATTTGGCCAGGTAATCCTTGATGCGGATGCATGTTTAAATGCGCATCGAAAGAAAGGGGAGAGGTATTGCAAGGAATGCCAGAATGAATGCCCCATCGAAGGTGTAATCAAATACGATGCCCGTGGCCTACCCGAAGCCAACGATACTTGCACAGGCTGCGGACTTTGCGTTGAAAGTTGCCCGACCAGGGCGCTCAAAGTAGAGTAATTGCGAAAGCCTGGCCGAACATGCTGAGGCAAGGTCGGGAATGTTTCCCGCCACCTCCGCGGGGAGATTCATTCCAGCGCCTCCGCCCCATCCCGACCCTGCACTGTGGACAATGGGCTTGACAGCTATACCCTGGAAGATGGATTCTCATTCGTGGCTAAGCAAAGGAAAGGCGGTCTGATCTGGACTATTTTTGTGTGGTTGGGGGTTTTTCTAATCACATTGTTCTTCGGATTGCTGGTCATGCCGTTTGTTCTATTCCGGGCTTCGCATATCATTCACTGGTTTGCAACGATGTGGGGGCGGACGCTGCTACTGCTTTCGGGTTCCGGAGTTACAATTCGCGGCCAGGAAAAAGTCTACCGGGAAGGACCGGTCATCTTTCTGAGCAACCATCAAAGCATGTTCGACATCGGTGTCTTTTATCGAGTGCTTGAGGTAGCGGTCCAGTTCCGATGGATGGCCAAGTCATCGTTGTTCAAGATCCCGATCATGGGCTGGGCCATGGCGGGTGCGGGCTACATTCCGGTGGAACGCGACGATAGACGCAAGGCCCTGCAATCTATGTTTAATGCCGCCGAGCAGATTCGATTAGGAAAAAGCGTCATCATCTTTCCGGAAGGCACACGGGGTAAGCCCGACGGGG
>JAGRNC010000071.1 GCA_020440935.1 Leptospiraceae bacterium
CGCTTCGCCCCGCGGTAATAATGCGTACGTCCAGGCCTGCCTTTGCTTTTCGCCGCAACAACCAGAGGATACTTCGCGCAGGAATGAAATAAGCGGAACCGATATAGATTCTTTCCCGGGCGCGTTGAATCAGCTGTACCAGAAATCGTCGCTGAGCCCTGCGCAACCGGCGGCCGTGATTGGAAAGAAAGAGTACATCGGGGCAATGGGCCCTGGTTGGATTGAAGGCCCGCAGTTCCCCACGCGATAGCTTCATTCCTGGCATCAGGCCAAAGTTTGGACCCGCCGCATATTTCCAGACCTGTTCAAAACTGGATTGTAAAAAGTTCAGGCTCCCGCCTTCCACACGAATCATGCTATCGCGCCACCGCCGCTGGCCATGGGCCTGTAAGCTCAACTCATCGCCAATGTTCATTCCTCCTGCATAGGCCAGGCGATCATCGATCAAGATGAGCTTTCGGTGATTTCTCCTGTGAAAGCCGGAGCGAAGTATGGTGAACAAACCAACGGGCTTAAATACCCGGAATGCAATGGTGGATCCCTGAAATAATCGCTGCAGATTCCAATGCGGAAAAGATCCAATGCCATCCACGAGCACTCGAACTCGAAGCCCGCGCCGCGCTGCCCGTTGCAAAGCTTGCACCACGCGACTGCCGGTACGGTCCGCATGAAAAATGTAAGATTCCAGACAGATAGATATCTGCGCCCGGTCAATGTCTTCAATCAGGGAATCAAAGAAATCGTCTCCCTCCCAGAATAGGCGAATGGTATGCCCGCTGGGGCTGACAGGCTTCAGGTTTCTGGGTTTAAGGCGATACATTCTCCGTACTTTTCTGCAGATGCCCGGTAGTGTCCTCAAAGAAGGTCACCATTCGACTCCAGCCTGCCTTGCTCAGCGCTCTTGGCGGGTCTGGTTTGCGCTTTACTTTTCCCTTTTCGAAATACAGATACTGACTTACAGGCAATACTCGGTACTGCGGACGTTTCTCAGAGTGGTCGATGTAAACCAGAACCGGCTCATAGCCAATGTCTTTGATTACCAGACCGTCATTGCTTTGCATTACAGTAAACTGAAAGATCATTCCACCGTCGGTATAACGTCGAATTTGATGGGAAACAAAATTCCCCAGCGAATAGGCTACCAGTACCGGGCGGGCTCTGCCCCTGCCCGAACGAATCATCCGCTTTTCGAACGGCTGCAATACATGCGGATGTCCACCCAGAACGATGTCGGCGCCTGCATTGATAGCTACATCTACCATCGCCTTCTGATACTGACTGGCCTGTCTTTGATATTCCTGGCCAAAGTGAAATAGTACAATCTTTATATCCGCATGCAGAAGGGATGCTTTGCGAAGATCGCTGCGAATCTGTTCCGGGCGAATCAGGTTTACGTGGACGCCGGGAGGAACCGGAATTCCATTTGTTCCATAGGTATAGTTTAATAGAGCAACGCGAAACCCGTTTTTCTCTACAATGGCCACCGGTCGATCGGTGTATTCCTTTTTGCTGGCAAAGGTTCCCAGAGCGACCAGACCCAGATCGCGGACTGTTTTTAAAGTTCGAAGCAGTCCTGCCTTTCCTGTATCCACGCAATGGTTGTTCGCAAGCGTCAAAATATCGAAACCCGCCTCTTTCATGGCATTGGCATACGCATCGGGACTGCCGAACTGAGGATAGCCTTTGTACAGCTCGGGTTTTCCGGGTAGCGTCACTTCCAGGTTGCCGATGGCAAGGTCGGCTTTCTGTAAGATCGGAGCGGTATCCGCAAACACCGATCCATAATCGTAGCATTTACATTTAGGATCGTAGGCGCTTTCAATTTGTTCCTTATGCCCCATCAAATCGCCGACGACGGCGAATCGTAGCTCGGCCCCGCTGGATGGGCGGGCGCTTAGATCGGCGGACAGGATCAGCCCGGCAAAACAGGCGATTAGAACGCTGCAAATCAGCTGCGGATTGGCTTTGCGGCCATTCCTGGCCCGGGTTTTGTCATTTACACGCTTCATTGTGAGGAACCTCTGGCACAATGGACCAATACCGGAGCTGGAAGAACAAAGCAATTCTTTATTGCAAAGGCATGGCGATGGGCGCAGCCGACATTATTCCAGGCGTTTCCGGTGGCACCATTGCTCTAATCAGCGGCATCTATGAACACTTGATTGGAGCCATCAGCTACATCCGGCCAGGACATGCTCTGGATGTGGTGAAACTTGTTATTCCTTCCCAGAGAATAGAAGCCTGGGAAAGCCTTAAGAAGATTCACTGGCAATTTCTTATACCGTTACTACTGGGCATTGGCAGTGGCTTACTTGCAATGATTCGGGTCATTCCATTTGTGCTCGAAAACTATACTTTTGAGACCTACAGCGTTTTCTTTGGCTTAATACTTTTTTCGATTACTGTTCCATTCAAGAAGATGGAAAAATCGCTGCGCGAATTCATCGTGCTGGCTGTCTTTGCGCTCCTTACCTTTCTGCTGGTGGGATTGAGTACGGTAGAGAACCTGAAAACTGAGATCGTAAAGATCGAGGCCGAAAAGGTAAGCACCTACCTGGAAGGTCATACCGATGCGAAAGGTTCCGTCGAATTTCCAGCAAGCGTAGGAGAATTCGAAATCCAGATTTTCGATGGCGAAGGAAACAGAAAATCGTTCCCGGTCACAGTTCAAAAATCGGGCGAACAGTACACCGTGGCCAGCGAAGTGCGGGCCGTCGGGGATCTAGAAGTATTGTTTCGAGTCAAAGGGGATCATGTAAAGGCAACCTTCTCCGAACAGGGTTCTTCCACTTCGATCTATATTTTGTTCTGTGGCGCGCTGGCCATCTCGGCCATGATTCTTCCGGGCATCTCGGGCGCTTATATTTTGGTACTACTTGGCGAATATAAATACATCCTGGAAGCAGCCGAGGATCGAGACTTTCTGGTGCTCGGAACGTTTGCTGCAGGCGTCGTTCTGGGAGTACTGTCGGTGGTGCGATTCCTCCGCTACATGCTGGAAAAGCATCATTCGGTGACCATGGCAGCCCTCACAGGTATAATGGTGGGAAGTCTCCGTAAAATCTGGCCAGGAAATTACCTGACCGGCGTACCGGACGCAAAAACTCTGCTGATGGCAGCAGGCCTTGCCGCCGCGGGCGCACTTTTACTATTTGTACTGGAGTTCCTATCCGTTAAGTTCCAGGATCCTGAACCGCCAGCCGAATGAAAGATAAACTGATAACCGCGCTCCAGGAAGAAGAGATCCCTCTTGTTTTAGATTCAGAGGAGCTCCGGGTGCTGGGTCAGGACCGAACCAGAACGGCCGCCGGAATGCCGCTGGCGCTGGCCGAACCTCGCTCCGTTGAAGAAGTCCAGAAAATCATAGTACAGTGTCGCCGGCATAAGGTGTCCGTTGTGCCCCAGGGTGGCCGAACAGGCTATGCCGGTGCCGCATGCTCGGCGGGCCATGATCTTCTACTATCCATGCGACGAATGAATCAGATCCTGCATCTGGATCCCTATCTGCCGGCGCTTACAGTCCAGGCAGGCTGCATTACGCAAACAGTGCAACAATTTGCGCTGGATAACGGTTACTACTTCCCGGTGGATTTCGCATCGTCCGGCTCTTCACAGATTGGCGGTAATGCGGCTACCAATGCGGGCGGCATCCGCTTTATTCGATACGGAGGAATGCGAAAGCATATCCTGGGATTGAAAGCTGTGTTGGGCAATGGCGAATTGCTGGAAACCAATGGACAGGTGTTGAAAGATAATACAGGCTACAGCCTCAAAGATCTGCTCATCGGTTCGGAAGGCACACTGGGCATTATCTGCGAATTAACGCTTTCCCTAACATCTCCGCCTCCCGATTCGCTGGTGCTACTCTGCGGCATGGAATCGGTGGAAAGGATTCTGGAACTGCTCGCTCTTGCGCGAAAGAGCGGCATTGATCTTCATGCCTTCGAATTCTTCGACCATCGCTGCCTTGCAGCAGTGCGCGAATACAACGACCTAGAGCACCCTTTCAGCGAGACCCATGATTGGTACTGTTTACTGGAGTTTACCGCTACCGAAGCGGAGCGATTTCTTGAATTACCGGAGCTCTTTTCCATCACCACCGAAGCCCTGCCCGCGCAGAATGAATCCTCCAAGAAAAGGTTCTGGTCCTTTCGCGAAAACATAAGCGAAAGCCTTTCCCACGGTCCAGTGCATAAGAATGATATTTCGATTCCGCTTAGCAGAATTCCGAATTACATAGCAGAACTGAAGATGATGCTGGAGGCCCCGGCTTTTCATGCATGGCAACTTTTCCTGTTTGGTCATATTGGCGATGGTAATGTTCACATTAACTTGAAGCCTGGTACAAACTCGAATGAAACTGCATTTCACCAGATCTGCCATGAATTTGACCGACTGAATACGCAGTTGATCTCTAAATACAATGGTTCCATAAGCGCCGAGCATGGAATCGGAACGCTGAAAAAAGAATCGTTTCAGCAGTCCAGCCCGGAATCCACCGTCCAGATCATGCGAAAGATCAAGCTAGCCCTGGATCCCGATGGGATTCTGAACCCGGGTAAGATATTTGATTCATGAATCGTTCCTGATGTTTCACCGGATCAGAAGAGCAAAATGGCGGCCACGCCCCTGCCAATCCATGATCAAAACTGTTTTTTCCTTTTCCGGTTGGAGCCATTGCATACTCTTTCGCTGTGAATCGAATTCAGGATTATGCATTAATTGGCGATTGTCACTCCAGCGCTCTGGTGGGAAAAGACGGCTCCATTGACTGGTGTTGCTTTCCCCGATTTGATTCCCCCTCGCTTCTGGGACGTGTGCTGGATGAGAAGAAGGGAGGTTTCTTTCAGATTTGCCCGGCCTCCAATTATCGCGTGGAAAGAAAGTATAAGAAAGACACAAACATTCTAGAAACTACGTTTCTTTGCGAAAGCGGCATTGTAGTTCTGGAAGACTGCATGCCGGTAGAGCCCATGGATTCCACGCGCCCATCCAGAGTGCAATCCTATGGCTCCATCCTCAGAAAGGCCACCTGCATCGAGGGCAAAGTGGAACTCAAAGTTATCCTGCAGCCTGCCTTCGAATACGGAAGTTTTGTTCCCAGGTTTCGTAGCACATCCGATCGCACTGTGGAAATTGCGGGCGGCGCAGATGCGCTATGGGTAACCAGCAGCCATCCGCTGAATGCAAATCATGAGAATGTGTCGGCGACCGCTGCACTGGAAGAAAATGAAACTCTGATCATCGATATGGAATGGTCTTCTTCCATCGAAGAGCGAAAGCCCGAACATCACCCTTCGCTTGCGGACCTGGAAGGACGATTGGCGGATACCCAGGCATTCTGGAAGAAATGGATTTCCGGCTGCCGCTATAGCGGCCCCTACGAAGAACCCATCAAGCGCAGTGCACTTGCCCTTAAAGCGATGATCTATTCGCCGTCCGGCGCTGTTGTGGCGGCCCCTACCACCTCCCTGCCCGAACAAATAGGCGGCGAAAGAAACTGGGACTATCGATATACCTGGATTCGTGATAGCACTCTGACTTTAATTTCTATGATGATCCTGGGCTTCAAAGCCGAGGCCGATGCCTTCCGGCACTGGTTACGACGTACTTCGGCCGGACGTCCGCAGGATCTACAGATCATGTACGGCATCGATGGTCGACGTTCGTTGCCCGAGCAAGAACTAAGCCATCTGGCAGGCCACCGAAGCTCCAGGCCTGTGCGCATTGGAAATGGCGCCGTCAAACAATTGCAATTAGATGCTTACGGTTCGCTTCTTCAAGCGGTCCATCTCTATGCACGCCTGGGCGGCGAAGTGAGCCCTACCAACTGGATTTACCTGCGAGGTCTGGCCGAGATCGTTACCGAACGATGGGAACTACCCGACCAGGGAATCTGGGAAATTCGGGACCGACCACGCCATTTTATTCATTCCAAGTTGCTTTGCTGGGTTGCCCTGGACCGGGCGCTTAAGATCGCCGAATCCCATGGATTTGAAGGTCCCCTGGACAAATGGAAACAGCATCGGGATGCCATCCGAAACTATTTGATGGATGATGCGCAGAAGAAGGGTTGGTTCTCGCAACACACCGAAAGCGAAGAGGCCGATGCATCCAGCCTTCTGGTGCCGGCCATGGGATTCTTACCGCCCACCGATCCGCTGGTATTGGGAACAATCCAGCAGGTTCGCGATAATCTGGAAAACAAAGGCCTGGTGTATCGCTACAGAGGGTCCGACGGTCTACGCGGTGAAGAAGGAGGCTTTTTGCTTTGCTCTTTCTGGCTACTGGATGCGCTCATTCATGCGCGAAAGCTAAAGGAATCGCGGGCTTTGCTGGAACGATTGATTCAACTGGAAAACGATTGCGGTCTGTACGCGGAAGAGGCCATACCCGATACCGGCGAAGCGCTGGGAAATTTTCCGCAGGCATTCACGCACATGGCCCTGGTGACTTCCTGCACGCATTGGACCGCGGCCCTGGAGGATCGACTTCCCAACGGAAAGCAAGCTTACGATTTTGCGGAATTCGCCATGCGATCGATTCAGGAACGGAACTGAACGCAAGTCTCATTTCATAACACACTTCGAGGCGGCCAGGCATGGAACTGGTGAGGCATGAGTCGATTCGCATGATCTAGCCTGTAGCCTACTGCAGCCAGAGAACTTGAGAATTACCCAGGGATATCCCTGGAATATCTCTGAAATCTCTTTGGAATACTCCATCGATGCCTTGAGTAAATGGCTTGCATACATGCTACGGTCCAGGACCTTTCTTTTATTCAGCAGTACGAGGTATATAGATGAAATACGATCGTAAAATTCGATCCCTGGGAATCGTCCTGGTTCTGGCAGTTCTGGCAACGGCGGGCGATTGTGCATTTCAACGGATGCGCGAGAACTTGAAGAATTGTAAGTTCGATTTAGATTCCGTGCAGGTCAAAGAGGTGAGCTTCTCGGCGATCAAGCTCGGCATTGATGTGGGTATCGAGAATCCAAATCCAGAACAGGTTATTCTGGATCAGCTGGTGTTCGATCTTTATTCCAACGATAAGAAGCTTGGCTCCGGAAAGCACAACGAGACGGCCGTGGTTGCTCCCTCCGAGCGAAAAGTTGTAAACATCGACTTTGAGACTTCGCTTTCCAATGTAGGAATGGGCTTGATTCAGACTCTACAAAGCGGCCGGGCCACATACCGCCTGGACGGAACCGCTTACCTGCAAACCTTTCTGGGAAAGGTGCCTGTTCCATTTTCCATTGAAAAAGACCTGAGCAGTCGATAAAGGTTCGGCCTATAGTGGTCATCGGAAGAATAGGCTCCTATTTTTCCGATGCCGCCATGGCGCGTAGCGCAGCCGGCGGAAGCAGTGCCTGTAATTCCACTCCGTCCTGGTCCATTTCCAGGACGGAGGCGCTGGCCTTCTTAATCTGAAACATCTCGCCTTCCAGGAAACGGAACCCTTTTCTACTTCGCAGAAACGATCGTAGTCGCTTCATCCCTTTTTCGCGGCGTTTTTCATCCCACAGTTCTTTGCCGCCGGGCAAATCCGGATAGAAGCAAAGGCTGAGAAATTCGGAGATCTCCGGTTCATGACCCACCAGAACAAGCGTTCCCGATTCTGAATAATCCGGAGCGCTGAGCGCATAGAAATAGAACGCAGGACCGCAGCCGGGATTCAAATCCCCTCGGATTTGCAAATCCAGCTTCGCGCCCAATTTCCGATTGTACGCAGATTGAAGGATTTCGGCGGTTTGGAGGGCCCGGGTGGCCTCTGAGGAAATGCACAGGCAGGGGGAAGTAAGCGTTGAGACCAGCCCCTCCATAGCCCGGATCGTTTTTTTCCGGCCCTGATCTGAAAGCGGCCGCAGCAGATCATCGCCGGCAAACGATTCCCGCTCCATTGCGATGCCATGACGTACGATGCATATCTTTCGCATCCCTTGAATTTGAATTTGTGCGCCAGCAGGTCTATATTTTTCTGGGAGTATGTGGCAAAAGATCCGGGCCTATCTGGACGAAAAACTGGTTCGTCCATTTCGAGAGTCTCATGCTCCGGTAAAAGAACTGGCCCTGGGATCGGCAGTGGGGATGTTCTGGGCCCTGACGCCCCTCGTGGGCATCCAGATGTATCTGGTCACAATGAACTGGCTACTGTTCAAGTTTATTAAACAGAAATTTAATCTGGCGGTGGCTCTGGCCATGGTGTGGATCAGTAATCCAATTACCATGGGCCCTCTGTACTATGCATTCTATAAAACCGGATTTCACACCTTTGACTTACTGGGACTGAATCCTCTGGTCATCACCTTTGAAAATTTTCAGGCAGTGCTCACCAAAGCTATGCAGCAAAAACTGCTGGATGGACTCATCACCTGGGGCGAGTTCCTTTTAAACGATCTGGGATGGCCTACCTTGATCGGCGGCTACATCATTGCCATTCCATTCGCCATTGCCAGTTATCCGGTCACAAAGCGAATGGTAAATAACCATCGCACCCGTCTGGCGGCAAAGGAAGGACTGACTCTCGAGCAGTGGGAGCAGAAGCATATCCATACATTTCGGGAAATCCTCGCCATCGAAAAGGCCGAGCATGAACAGGAGGCGGAGTTACTGGCGAAGGCCAACGCCACAGCTACTCCGGGAAAAAAGAAATCCAGTAAGAAGTCCAGTGCTCGCTCCGGAGGATCAAACTCCCGGACCGGTTCCGCTGTTGCAAAGAAATCTGCCGGGACCACCCGATCCTCCAAAAAGAGCAAGCCCAGCGCAAGTAAGACCAAACCAAGCAAGAATGCAAGCGGCGCTGGAAACTCCCGAAAAAAGCGGAGCGCCTGATTAAGGATCCAGTCTGTTAACCAGATTCCAGTCTGTTAACCAGATTGTAGAACTCTTCGGCCAATACATCCTCGGCACGCCGAGTCAGGTCCAGCCCAACAGCTCGAGCCGCAGTGGTAAGGGCTTCCAGTTCAAGTCCGTTTGAAGCTGAGAATTGCCGCCATGAATTCTGCAATGTCTTTCGCTTTCCTTGAAAGCTGCATCGAAGTACTCTTTCCAGACGATCAGGATCGCATTGAAGCGGGATCTTACTTAGCAGCAACACCTGCGAATCCACGGATGGAGGCGGCAGAAATGCATTCTTTCCGATGGTCGGACCTTTGGTAGGAAGCATTCCATTTCGAACGAACACCGACAGCGAATTCGATTTGCCACCAGAAAGAACACGTCCTGCGTACTCCTTCTGAAATAGGAATGCGCATGCATCGGGGCGACAGCGAATGGCTGCCAACAAAAGTTCGGTGCTTATGTAGTACGGAAGATTTCCACAGATAATATCAAAGCAACCGGGTCGCGCGCTATGATCGATCAGATACGAGCGAGCATCATCTTCGATCAAAGTTGCACAAAAGGAACCTTCGCGCTGATTACCGGATGGATCACCATCCTTGCCGGCCGCAGTTACATTTTTCCCATCTTCGATATTTTCTACGGTTGTCCCTTTCGAATCAGAAAATAATGGGAGTATGGTTTCGCGCAGGATAGACACCATGACCGGATCGATCTCTATGCCCTGCCATTCGCAAAAGAAAGGACCATTCATGCTGGCCATTTGAAGATTTCGCAGCAAGTAGTAACTCAGTGCCCCGGTTCCGGGACCTATCTCTGTAATGCGTACATTGGATTCCAATGCAATGCCAGTTCCGCTGCCTTCCGATGATTCCGAAAGAAGTATCGGACTGGTCCCGGCTGCCGAACGCCAGAGGGATAACACAGATTCGCCGATCAAACGAACTGCGTTGGGATCAATTAGAAAGTTCTGCCCTTTACTTTTTAGTATGGCTCCGCCCCGGTCTTCCAGGGCGCTTAAGAGTCGGCTACGACTGTAATACGGATATTCCAATACTATTCTGCCTGGGATGGTTCTGTGCCAGCTCGCCAAAGAAATCGCCATGGTAATGCCAGGATAGGCCGGCGCCAAAGAGCATTATTACAAAGGCAAGCCTGGTCGAATACCGGGTCAACCGACTGCCAGGGCTTCGGAGAGTGCCCAGGAAAATCAGTCCCATGGACAGGAAGGCAAGCAGGAGCGCCAGGTTCCA
>JAGRNC010000718.1 GCA_020440935.1 Leptospiraceae bacterium
CTAGAATTTCTCCCAGCCAGGTCAATGCTTCCGGGCGTTCTAGCTTTGCCAGCACTGGGATTCGGGCATCCCCCAGTATCTTTCGCGCCTCCTTTATATCGTCGGGACTACGAACAAATGAGATGGCGACCAGGTCAATGTCGGTGCCTGCGATGAATGCTAGATCGGCCTTGTCTTTTTCCGTCAATGTCCGGGCGCTAACCTCGGTGTCGGGTAGATTCATCCCTTTGTTCGAAGTCAACGGACCTCCGTGAATAACTCTACAATGAATGTCTTCGCCCTCGATGCGCTCGACAATGAGTTCGATGGTCCCGTCCGCCAGTAGCACTCTTGCCTTCTCTTTTAAGTCGGCAGCCAGCCTTTCATAAGGCGAATGCACCCTGGTTGCATCGCCGGTAACGTCGCGCCCGGTAATCAGAAATTCCTGACCGTCTTCCAGGGTAACTCCTTTCTCGGGCATGGTTCCAATGCGCAACTTGGGTCCCTGGATGTCGGCGAGCACCGGAATATAGCGCGACTCCAGGCGAGCCGCTTCGCGCACCAATTCCAACCAGGGCTTGAGTTTCTCCCCGTCCCCATGCGAAAAATTTAATCGAAAACAATCGGCGCCGGCCCGAATCAATGCGCGCAGTTGTTCAAGACTTGCGCTTGCGGGTCCAACGGTAGCAATAATTCGAGTAAACTTCAACGCCGACATATATTTCTTATTTACTTGCTGGAGCCGACATTGCATACCGAAAATCATCGGCATCACCGAACCAAGGGGCATTTGTGGAACCCATTTTACTCTGGATCGGAATTATTCTTATCGCCGGCTTTGGAAGCGAACTGCTGGCCAATCGACTGGGCCTTCCAGGTGTAAGTCTGTTCATCATAATGGGCGCCATCCTGGTTCGCGTAGGAATTCTAACGCCGGACTTCGTTGAACAATCTTCCGTCCTTGTAGACCTGGCTCTGTCAATCATCGGATTTCTCATTGGAGGCAGTCTTCAATGGAACAGACTTAAGAAGCTTGGATCGCTGGTGGTTCGGGTGCTTTTCGCGGAGTTCTACGGCGCATTTATGCTCGTATCATTGCTTACCGGTTTCGTGGCTTTCCTGGCCATTGGCCTGAGCAAAGAACAATCCATCGCTCTG
Organism: Leptospiraceae bacterium; assembly: GCA_020440935.1. Taxonomy (GTDB): domain Bacteria; phylum Spirochaetota; class Leptospiria; order Leptospirales; family Leptonemataceae; genus UBA3465. The sequence goes on from JAGRNC010000718.1 coordinate 1,138, forward strand.
GGTCTCCTACTGGGAGCGATTTCGGCGGCGACAGCCCCGGCTGCAACTCTGGCGGTGGTCCATGAACTACGCGCCCGCGGACCGCTCACAACTCTAGTTCTTTCCATCGTTGCAGCCGATGATGGCCTGGCCCTGATCACCTACGCATTGGTCTGGCCGGCGGCAACGACTATGCTGGGAGCCCAGACTTCGGCGCTGGACAGCCTGGTAGATGCTCTGGGGCATCTGGCGGTTTCTATTGGTATTGGCATTGTATTTGCGCTAATACTTCGCCAGGTCTTCAGAAGACTTAAATCAGACTTCTTGCCGCCCACATTTGCGGTCATCCTACTATGCTTTGGGCTTGCGAACTATTTACAGGGCGAAGGCCTGCTGAGTTGTATGGTTCTGGGAATCGTGCTCTCCAATACGTTCGATCAATTTGAATCGCTCTACGACCGGATCTCCCAGAACTTCGAGGGAATAATCTTTACCATATTCTTTATTCTTTCGGGCGCTCATATCCAGTGGGAG
>JAGRNC010000719.1 GCA_020440935.1 Leptospiraceae bacterium
GTCTTGCGACTGCGAATTGTGGCTTACTCTTCGCGTATTCTATATTGCTTCAATCGAAAATTGGATAGTTGAGATTGGAAAAGAGCCGGTGCTCCGAATCGGGCAGGGGAATGGACTGGATGTCCTCGGGCTGGAGTCTTCGGTACAATGAGTTTTCGCTCCTCGCTGGATTGGTTTGCACAGAGCTGGCCCAGTTTTCAAATAATGAGAGGGGATAGACCCCGGGCATTGGCTCCAGCCGTTGGGCCGTTTTATAGATGATTGCCCTTTCACTGGATTCTGCGCGTTGGATTAACCTCTGGATGGTTCGCATACGAATCCAGGGCATGTCCACGGAAAGCACAAGCAAACCATCGACGGTGGGCATTTCCCTGTGGATCCAGGACTGCAGCGACAGAAGTCCCTGGAGTGGACCCGAGGCCGCAGTAGAATCAAATACAGGAAGGGGGGCTGGATCGAGGGTTGCCGGAATTTGAGCTTTGTAGGATGGCCACTGCTCCTTGCGCAGCGAAATTAGAATTGGGTGCGCAAGAATCAATGCGCCGGGCTTGCTTCGTTGCCATATGCGACGCCAGATCTGCAGTCTCCGTAGAAGCAGACTAACCATGGCAAGCCGGGCCCTTTGGTGGCCTTCTCCTGCGGTCGGGACTGTGGTGGGACGCAACGGCACAGGCATCAGCCCTTTATCCCGGCCCATTCGGCGACTTTCGCCTCCGGCCAGTATTGCAATAGCAACCGATTTCATAGGCCGAATCTACTGGGTGCTGATAGGACTGTGCTCGCAGCCTTTCGACCAATGGCTCGAGCCATCTTGGAAGAATTCTTGTTTCCAGATGGGTACTTCATGTTTGACCCGATCGATGATATAGCGATTGGCATCGTAGGCTTCTCCGCGATGGATCGATCCGGTGGCCACCCATACAGCGACTTCGCCTACTTCCAGAAATCCCAGTCGGTGTTTGCAATCGGCATAGAGTAGATTCCATTTCGCTATTGAGGCTTCAATGATCTGAGCGATCATATCATGCGCCATCTGCTCGTAGGCTTCGTAGCGCAGTCCTGTGACTTTCTGCCCCTCATTGATATTACGGACGATACCAGCAAATAGAACATATCCGCCCATTTCAGCCAGGTTCGGCATGGGGGGAGGGTAGGCAAGGGTCTGGTTCTCTATATGCATTTTATTAGCCGCCGCTGGAAGGTGGAAGCACCGCAACTTCGTCGGACTCCTGGAGCGGATGATCGTCATCTACCAGAGTCTGATTGATGGCAAATCGACTTACTTTGAGCAGTGGCGCCGCCTCCGGGCATTCCCGTTCCAGCGCCATGCGAAGCTCCTGGACACTGGATGGAATAGGAGCATTCCAATCCCGTAATGCAGGGAAGTGATCTTTTAATGCAGCGAAGCAGAGTAGTTGCATGGTCTTAACCGCCTATGAATTTCATGGAAAGGGAGCTTCCTGTAAACTGGCTTTTCTTGGTTTGCATCGCATTTCGCAACGCTCGATCGATTTCCTCAAATTGACCTTCTGAAGAATCCGGGATCTGGTAGTAGGTAGGATCGCTGAGGCATCCATAGATGTTTCCCCTGGCATCCATTCGAATGCGATTGCAGCCGTGGCAGAATGGTTCGGTATGATTGGCTA
>JAGRNC010000720.1 GCA_020440935.1 Leptospiraceae bacterium
CCTGGGCCGATCGCCCAAGAGATTGATTGGAAAGAACATAGCAGAGTTGGCCGCATCCGAGACCATTGGCGCGGTGCTCATTCGCGAGAAGATGGATCAAGTAATGCGTCAAAAGGGACCCATTACCTTTCCATTCGAATTCAAGAACATTCTGGGCGAGCCCCGGCAAATGAACGTAATTCTACAGTTCATTGCGGACAGTCGAAACGAAACGGAAGGTACGATTTATGGTCGCGCCGCCGCATACATTGAGGACTCTCTGGGCGAATACCTGTTCTCCGAGAAACAGACTTATTTTCTGGCAAATTACATCACTTTGAGCGATCAGCTAAGCCAACGATTAACCCAGCATTTGCATCATTTTCTAGCGAATGACGACATTGCTTCTATGCAGATGGGACTTCGCGAAGTCATCATCAATGCGATGGAGCACGGAAATTTGAATATCACGTACGATGAGAAAACCCAGGCCACGCGCGAAGGCAACTACATCGAATTCTTTAAACAGCGCCAGCGCGACGAACGCTACAGAGACAAAAAGGTTAAAATCGACTATGTGCTCAATCCTGCCTATGTGGCTTTTCGCATTACGGATCAGGGCGAAGGATTTGATCACAAGTCACAGTTGGAGGCCGGCGCAAAAAAAGCAAACCTGCAAGGGCTCGGGCATGGACGCGGAATTCAAATTGCCCGGATTGAGTTCGACTCCATACGATATAATCACAAGGGAAATCAGGTGACTCTGATCAAGAAATTTGAGCTTTCGCGGCGCGGTCGACTGCTATAGATCCTGGCCTTACGCTGCGGCCATGGAAAGCGCGAAAGTACTACTAAGTACTGCTGGCCGGTATTGGGAAGGGAGGAAGCGATTGGGTTTTGAGCGGATGGAAAAGGGTTTTCTCCCATAAGATCTCCCCCAACCGAGATTCGCTATCCGATTTTCGGAAGTGCTTTCTTAATCCTCCGGATTACTGGATGCGCCCTCTTCCAGGTGAAATTTTTCAACTTCGGCAAGCATCGTTTCCGCCAGATGGTTTAGATCGCCGGCCAGGGATGCCAGGTGCCCTGCCCCTTCCGACACGCTTTGCGAGCTTCGATTAATGTCTTCCATGGTCCGCTCCACTTCGTCGGTGGCGCGCTTTTGTTCGTTGGCGCCAGAGTGGATTTCTCCAATCACACTTTCAACGATCTGGGCGCTATCTGTGATCCCGGTAACATTGTCCGAATGCTGCGAAGCGTTGGTTTCGATAGATTTTACTTGCGAATCGATGTTTTGCACTTCGCTCAGAATGACTGTCATGTTCTCCGAGACGCTTTGAACCCGATGCACTCCATTCTGGATGCTTTCCAGGGTAGCATCGATGGATTGCTCCACTTCTCTGGCGCTTTGCTGTGTTTGATCGGCCAGTCGCGTAATTTCGCCAGCCACTACAGCGAATCCGCGTCCTGCATCGCCAGCACGGGCGGCTTCAATGGCAGCATTCAAAGAAAGTAGGTTTGTGCGCTCCGAGATCTCCGTGATGATCTGCACAAAATCGGCAATCTTTCGCGTGGCCTCTTCGATTTGATGCATTGCATTTGTAGTCTCGCCGATTTGCTGCTGATTGTAATTGGCCTTCTCTGCCGCCATC
>JAGRNC010000721.1 GCA_020440935.1 Leptospiraceae bacterium
TGGTACGGTAGATTTTCTGGAAAACCTGCATGTCCACGGATTCGGATTTGCTGTTATTGCGAGTATCGAGCGCTACAATCTGAAACGTTGCTGGCTGGCCGGCGCTTACAAAGTACCGGTCCCGTTTGATTCCCGGAAAAACATTAGCTGCATAAACGGTACTTTCTTTTGTGCTGGTAACGCTACGATCTCCAGCATCCTTTACCTGGTTTTCCACCCGAAGTGCGCGATGCGGAACAAGCCGGATGTTGCCTGCATTTTCCGTTTCAATTACCACTTCTTTCTTCTGCGCCAGCGATGTATTAAATGTCTGCTTGAATTGTCCTTGCTGATCCAATACTCCGTCCGTGCGCGATACGAGGCCAAATCCGGTGTCTTCGTATGGATCGTATTCGAAATCACCAAATGCAAAATCGCTAAACCGATCTACATAAATGTCACTGTGCTTTGAATAGATACTCAATACAGTTTTGGCGCCGCTCATGGGAGCGCCAAATAGATATCTTCCGGAGGCTACCAGACTTAGAGTTTCACCATTCGTCGAATCCCGCACTCCGTCGATGTCTGCAGAAAACGTAGCGGGACGAAACTCTTCCACCTGAAATGTGTCCACAAGTTGCCGATCCGGAAAAGAACGATCCGATTCCACGTTTCGTCCCTGCACTTCCACGAGTTTGGCGCGCACTGAATAATGGCCCAGCGGAGCATTAGCTTCAGTCTTAATGCTTAGATCGACGCCGCCTTCTGCAGTACCCGAAATGATTCGGTTGGCCATTTCTGCGCCGTTGGAGTTGGTAACTGTGATTCTGACTTTACCTACGGGAGCGCTGAGGGGGCGAAGCTTGCCGTTTGCCAGAAGCGCAAAGAATCCTTTGATGTGCACTTCTTCGCCCGGGCGATAAAGCTTTCGGTCGAATTCAATGGTTCCTTTTAGATCGGGGTAGCCAGCATTGTAATCAAAACTGGACGAAACGCTCCAGGTATAGCGATAGTGATCCTTTGCAGTAAGAAAGGCAGCGTCGTCGGAAGTCTTTGCCACAACAAGACTCGAAGACTCCAGATGCTTCTGGGATCGCTCCACTTTACAATATCCCGATGCATCGGTACTGCAGCTACCGTGGGACTCGCTTCCGTTGAATGCCTGAACCGTGGCTCCTTTGACGGGAGCATTGGTTTTCAGGGAGTGCACCCAGACGTGCACTCCGTTGGGGCTTTCTTTGGCGATCATGCCCAGATCCGTTGACTGGACAATCCGTCGCGAATGCTCCACTTGATCTTTGCCCTGCCAGTTAATGGTTTTGGCGGAGACGTCCACAGCAAGCCATCCGCGCTTGTTCTTGAGAAACGGCGCCAGATCCACACCCACCGTTGCCGAGTCATTTTCGCTGAGTCCTGTTTTGATGTCCTTTTTCTGATAGGAGATGTTTCGCAGGTAGTCGGAAGAATTTCTGGATGCTGCGTAACTCTGAATCTCGGAAACGCTCAGTTGTTTCTGTCCCAGCGAATATTGCGGAATGGCCGCCATGGAGGCAGGAAGCAATTGCTTTAAAGCAGACTCGACGACGTCCGAATCGCTGTAGGACATCCCAAAATCCGGTCGATAGGCAGGCATCTTTAGCTGAAAAATT
>JAGRNC010000722.1 GCA_020440935.1 Leptospiraceae bacterium
TATCCATATCCTGTTCTACAGTAAAGCGGTCGGCAAAATCTTGTAAGTCCCGGCCAAGAAGGGGATCCAGATCGCGCCATGCCATCACAACCTGGCCATTCTTCAGAGCGCCGAAAATGCGAATTCCTTTGAATCGAAGTTCCATTTCCGTGCCATTCTCTTTGCACAGCCAATCGCCGGCGCCGTCCAGCTCCTGAAAGATTTTCCAGAGGTTCTTGGCTGCCTGCTTCTTTTCTTTCTTTGCCCTGCTTTCCTCTTCTATTTTACCAATGAATCCTTTGAGCTCGGGCAGCTGAACGGTAAGGAAGTCGCCCACCCGACGATCGTCCTGCCACCAGGGCCGGAAATCCTTGCCCGTAAGAACGCATTCCAGGCCAGCCACTGCATCCTTCCAGATGGCCGCCTGCATTTCCCGTTCTTCGCCGTTGCTCCAGCCATCATGAGAAATGGTAAGCAAGATTCCTTCGCCGGTACGGCCCCTGCTAACGCCCTGATCCTCAATTTCGAAGGTAATTACGGTGGATGGTTTGTCGTCCGGCCAGGTTTTTCCCCGCCAGGAATAGCGGACCAAATGGTTCTTTTCTTTTGTAACCGCCTTCATCTCCATATCCTGGCCTTCCACCTGGGTGACCAGGTTCCGGGACATAATCACCCTGGGAGCCCACCACTTTCGGAGTTCCGTTTGCGATGTAAGCACACGAAATACCTGAGCCGGCGTAGTCATGATTTCCAGTTCGTATTCGATGGGCTCTATTTCATCGGAGTCGCGGTTCATGAGATTGTCAGAAATTGTCGCACCCCGGTCTATTTTTCAAACAGTATTTGCTATTTGCTTGCGAGCTGACCTTACTGATTGCATGAAATTATCGGTCCGATCCTTCCATGCCATTCTGTTCCTGGGCCTCCTGGCCATTGGCTGTCAGGGAGATACGGATCCGGCTAAAAAGCAGGATCCAGGGATGGAAACACTCCCTTTCTTGAAGAGCGAGAATTTCCAGGGCAAAGCCGAAGTGGCAGTGTACACCGGAAAGACCATGCGATACGGCCATCTGCGTGATGCCCGATTGGTCACAGTCACGGTTTTTGAGCCTTTCATCAAAGACGAGCTGGTTAAATCCGAAAGCGAGTCCGATTTCTACGTTTTGAAGCAGAACCAGGTTCTGACCTTCCAGACCGGCGTTTATCCGTACCGACAGATGAATTCCCTGTTCTGGTCCCGTGACTCCGGAAAACTACTGAAAGCCTCCATGAGCACCCAGGAATGGTGCGGAACGACGTACAAAGAGATTCGTAATAGAAAGAGCCTTCTTGAATTTCATTATGGCTCCTACTGGCAGGGCGAAGGCCTTGGATATGAACTAATCGATGTCCCCGAATACTCCGCCTATCACCACCTTTACGACGAAATGCCATTGCTGGCGCGGAGCTCCGCAATTCACGACACAGAAGCAAAGATTTTCCCAATGCTCATGAGTTCGCAGGTGAACCGACCGGATCGCGACATCTATGGAATTTCGCGAAAACCGGCCTATCGGGATGCAACTATCAAGGTAGTAATGGATGAGCTGCTGTTCGACGGCGTCATGCGGCCGGTAAAGAAGATTGTTCTACGTCGGC
>JAGRNC010000723.1 GCA_020440935.1 Leptospiraceae bacterium
TGACGTTTCTCCGCACATTCTCTGCGATTTGAGCCATCAAGCGGTCTGCCTCAGACCCATATTTTTTCACGACAACAGGAATCTTGAAGTCCTCGGGGAGCTTGCCTTCCTTAATCAGTTCCCGGACGGCAGTATAGCGGTGATGGCCGGAGACGATATTGAAGTGATGGCCATTGTCCGAATCTACCTGCAAAGGGAATGCCGGGTTATACCCATTGGCGACGATGCTGGCTTTGATTCCATCAACGGTCTTTTGGTCGTAGTTCTCCTTGGCCGTGTATTGCTCCAGTTCTCGTATCTGCGAGATCGGGACAAAATGGAGAGCCTGCGCGGGTGCTTCAGTAGGTGAGGGGTTGGCGGTTGCTTCGGATTCGGGTGCTGGCCGCGGCCCCTGCTTTTTCTCACCCTTGTTCGGATTAACCAGAACCGTCTGGCGGTGTCCTCGCTTATTTACGATGACTTTCTTAACCAGATGCGACCTGTCTCGCGACATGGCCGCACCGAGTTTTTCCTTTAGGATCTGGATGTAGCCCATGGATGGACTCTATGCCCGTTCCGACTATCGGTCCAGAGCCAGATATTCAATTCCAGCCTGCATTTCCTTTACGACGCGAATCGCATAGTGAACCGGGTCGCCCAGGGCTCCTTCGTCCGGGATACCGTCCGAATCCCGATCTACAAGCGGTGAGGGGTCTATAACCCTCGGTGCCCATTCTTTCCGGAGGGCTTTGTTGATTCGGTTGATGTCCTTTTGGAGCGAATCGGGCGGGACAAGGATCGAGAAGTAATCAACATGGATCGGTGGGATCAAGATGATCCAGGATTCAGGGAGAAAGGACTTAACTCTGGAGGAAGCGGATTCGATTATCTCGGCCTTCCGATGTAGCGCATTATTCCCTCCAAGGTTTACGAAGTCTATAGCCGGTCGCAGTAGCCATAAGACAAATCTACCCGTTTTCGTTTCGAAGAAATCAGCCCATTGGTCCATTCTCGTTCCAGGTACGCCGATTGATACGGCCACCACGTCGAACCGGATCATCACCGTCCAACGACTGAAGACTGCGCTATTGGAATCCCCCAGCAGTGCAATTCTTGGCCCACCGAATAGGTAAGACAACAGCAGTTGCGCCACGATCCGGGGGGAATAGTGAATGAGCCTATCGCCCCTTCCAATTTTTCGAGGAATCAACCCATGGAGCAAGAACCAGAGGGATTGAAACAGAAAGTTCAAAATCTGTGCTAATAGTTTCATTCCAGCATTCTGGCCGATTTCCAGTTATCGGTCGAAATACTTGGTCAGGAATTGCTCTACGTCCTCCTGGATTGCGTCTTGGAGTCGTTGGTCCGACTGGATGGTCTTATCCACTTCCTTCTGTAGCTTGTCCTCGATGCGAACGCCAACGATTGCCTTTTGGCGCCAGCCGGTGCTGTTCTGCGAAACGGTGACGAATTTTGCAAAGCTGTATTGCATGCGACCGTCCTTTACAGGGCCCTGCTCAAATGCGAATACATTGCCGCGACCAGCCCATGTCTCGACCTTGCCGTATTTGATCCTTTTCTTTCCTTCGCGATCCACATAATGACCGGTTCTCCGCATAACTGAGTTTACTG
>JAGRNC010000724.1 GCA_020440935.1 Leptospiraceae bacterium
GCTGGGGCCCACAGTGGAGGCCCTGGAATTTCGGCCGGGCCCTGGCGGTTTCGCTGGATTGCAAAAGAATCTGTTCCGCGGCCCGTCCAATGCATTCCTACTGGGCGATTATGTAATCGTTCTTGGTATGACGCTGGAAAAAGCGCTCTTTAATGCTGAGCTACTCGAAAAGTGCTCGAAGGCCTATGTGCTGGCCCGCCTGTCTGGCCAACGAATTAAGCAGATTCCATTGTATGTGCGAGTGATTGCCAATCGGCGGCTAATCAAAGATGAAACCAGGGCAGCCGCCAGCTATGCCATGGGCGAGATTCCTGGAGGCTTTACGGCCTACTGATGCGAACCAGGATAGATTGCTGGAAGACCGAGAATTAATAAAACAAAACGCGAATAGTAAGAAAACCGCGATTAGTAGAACAAAACGCGAAAAGAAAAAACGGGAGAGAATTCATGAGTCAGGAAAACTATTATCGTCCTTACCGCTGGGTTGTATTGGCCGCTTTTATGGTGGTGGCCGGAGTCAATCAAATGCTCTGGTTAAACTTTGTTCCTCTGCTGAGCGAAATCCAATCCAAGTACAACGTTTCCGAGACTCTTGCATCCACTCTGATTCTTTGCTTTCCACTCCTCTATGTAATTCTTTCTATGCACTCCGGCGCAATGACCGACCGGAAAGGCTATCGATTTACGGTGGGGCTGGGCGCGGCCACTATGGCTGTGTTTTCCCTGGCGCGCATTTATACCGATAGTTTTTACGCTTTGCTAATTGGACAGGTCGGAATTGCAGTGGCGCAGCCCTACATTCTCAACGGAATTACCAAGCTATCCGCCGACTGGTTTGCTGTAGAACACCGAGCGCTGGCAACGGGATTGGGAACAGCCGGCATGTTCACAGGTATGGCATTGGGGCTGGCGCTTTCGCCTTCGCTGAACGAAACCTACGGGCTTACCACCACAATGATCATATTTGCCGCCATAACTATTGTATGTAGCGGCTTCTTTCTAATTGCAGCGAAGGAAAACCACAAAACCGAACCCGACGAAATGGCACAGATGCGATCGTTCACTGCATCCTCCGAACTACTGCAGTTACTGAAAGATCCTGCCATCGCTCTGGTAACACTGATCGGCTTTCTGGCTCTGGGTTTCTTTAACGGTCTAACCACCTGGTTCGAAGGTCTACTGGGCGAAAACGGAATCGATCCTGTGCAGGCGGGCCTGGTGGGCGGCGTCATGATTCTGGGAGGAATTCTAGGTTCTTTGATCATACCTGCCATTTCGGATATGACGAAACGTCGCAAGCCGTATCTGGTATTTTGCGGGATCTCTGGATTGCTTTTAACAATGCCTCTAGTAACCGGCACAAACATAACCATGGTGTACGTATTCGGGGGCCTACTTGGATTTCTATTTCTCCCAGGTTATGCATTGCTTCTGGCCATGTCCGAAGAACTGGCCGGCGCTGAGCGCGCCGGAGGGGCTGCGGGCGCATTGATGATGGCCGGGAATGCAGGCGCGGTAATCATTGCTGCTGCCATGTATGCCATTCGATCCGATACTTCGGGCTGGCGACCCGCAGAATATCTGCTGATGGCTGTGCTGGCAGTCATCCT
>JAGRNC010000725.1 GCA_020440935.1 Leptospiraceae bacterium
GGTATACTCCCATCCCACTCGCGAATAGAATCGTATCTGCCCGGCCCCGTTGCCCAGGTTGTGTGTTTCGAACGAAGTTCCCACTTCATCCCTGGGGGGAAACCATCGAAAGGTTCTTTCGTCTATGGGGCGTAATTCGTCTTCGCGCTTTCGTGTGGCGGCATAGACTGGCATGTTTACGCCTTCGGAAAGCAATATCTGGTTCTGGCGCGGAAGGCCGAGTTTCTGCAGATCATTGACGTCGGTGTCAATGGCTACGAAATTTAGAAGCCGATTCTTCTGGAGCGCTCGAACGCGATCCTTCTGCGCTGCCGTAAGCTCCATCAATCTCTGGAGAACTTTGCTTCCCGTGCCCCCAATGCCCAGCACCAGATGTGGAGTAAAACTTTCGATTTCTTTTGCCATTTCTTCCTCTTTGTTTTGCGCGAATGATTCCCGGTTCCATTTGCACAGGCTCTTTGCCCCGGAGCATGAATTGCTACTCTGTTAAAACTCGCTTTCTACTATTCTGATTTCTTCGCCGTTTCCCAGAGGAGCCCGACGAAATAGACGGCCAATCTGGTCGCCAATGTTCATTTCCTGGTCAAAACTAAGATAACCGTCGCTTACGACTACATAGCCACCGGATGCAGTGAGAATAATCTGATGCTTCCCCACCGGTTCCCGCTGGCGGATACCGTCTTCTTCAAAATACAGATCGTGATTGTTGCTCGTATGTCCCCTGGATTGAAGCGTGGCCCGACCGATTTGTACCTTGCTTTGACCGAATAACCATTTACTTCGAGGCAGAATGTCATTGCCGCGTTTTCGCTGTCCGTGCTCATCCCAGAGAAAAATGCGCATTTTTCGCGGAAACCATACGGCCTTTCGTAGGCCGATCAGAATTGTCGCAATGAGCGCAATGGCAGACCAGAAAATCAGTCCGCCGAACAAAGTTTGTAGAAAAGGCGCAGGCACTACTTCGAATTTCAACGGAAGGCGCAGGCTTTTTTGTCCAGGATAATAGAATTCGAGCTCGCCTTCGTAGATACCCGGTTTCGCCCCCAGAAGTCCAAAGTCCATTCCTTTGAAATAATCCGGTCGCAGTCGAATGGTAGCCGGAGCGTTTTCCTTTACCGTCACTTCGCCTGTGAGCAATCGTATCGATTTCCAGTCCGGTCCATTCCCCGGTTTCAGACGTACATAGATATGTTCGCCATCGGGATCGGCCGGCTTGTTTTTAGTAATTTGTATTGGTAAACCCAGTACATCGCCCTGAGCGATGCGAGGTGGCGGTTCTGTTTGATAGTTGAGGTTAAAGGCTACCTTTTCCTGAAGAGCCAGAAAATACCGCTCCGAAGTGGGCTGAAAAACAGGAAAATGAACACGCACGTAATATGTGTATTGTCCGATACCGTCAATTTTTCCAATGCCAGCGAAGACGCGATCGCCGGCTCGCTTATCGGGTCCGGTTCCATCGTCTTTGAGTTCGTACGTCTTTTCGCCGCCGGGGCCGCGAACCACAAGTTCGAATTTGGTTCCGCGATAGTACTTCTCCTCATCCAGTATACGACTGCCATTCTCGGTAAGGAGTGGCGCTTGATCTACGGGGATTTGCTTTTTTAGCT
>JAGRNC010000726.1 GCA_020440935.1 Leptospiraceae bacterium
CGAAGCCGATCTTGCGGTTGAACCCATTGCTCCATACCATCCATAATCGCTTCCGCCTCTGCCAGCATTAAGGGAAGGCAGACAACGCAATTGGTGGACGAGGGTCGCTCCCAGGATGATTCGGCAGATCTGGCCATTTTGGCCCTGAATGCAGGAATCGAAACCAGGCCAATGGGCTGATTGCGATACCGAGTGAAGCCTCGATATGCCGAACGAATGGCGGCCAGGGCATCTGGCGCAACTCCGGCCGAAGATTCCAAGTCCGTTGTGTACTGATTGAAGTGTGCTCGAACCGGGTGGCCAGGTTGATAGCCAATCCTGACGGTTTGTGGCGAATGGCGAGCGAAACCAGCGTGCAGACCCCTGTCCATCATTTGATTCTCGTACCAATCGATGAAAGCCTTTATGGAAACATGTTTGACCAATTGAGCAATAAACCGCTCGCAAAGAAATCAGTACACTGACATATCATCGAAACGGTACCGTACCAGCATCGACTGAACCAGTGGAGAGAAGTCCAGCTCAGACTCGGTAAGGATAATGGCCGGCACCCTGATTCCGGACAATTTCCGGGGTATTGTGAGGGCCCTCAGATAGTCTGCCCAGGAGAGAAATGATTCTTTGTGCAACCATTTTCGCCAATCCTTCGAGAGAACACTGCGAAGCCGCCTCGTGTCAGAGTGTAATGGCGAATAGGTGAAGTAGGAATGTCGGGGGATCGTATCCTCAGAAACAATTGTGGTGAAATAGCGATCTTTTTGCAGTTCTCCTGCGTTGTCCAAAGAAACGAATGTGTCGAATAGCCAGACAGGGTCGGACTTGAAGACTGGCTTCGGCGGCGCGGAGGCTTTCTGCTTGATCAGTGGCAACCAGACGTTCTGAAGAAAGCTGCGCCAATCCTGCCATTTCTTACGCAAAGAAGAAACCTGCGGCCCAGGTTCATTGCTCTGGACCTTCACCTGGATCCCGAGTCGGTGAAGGGTTTGAAAAAGGAATGGTTCCGCCTGTCCTGGAATCGAGACCAATACATCTTGAAAAGTGCTACGGTTGTCGAGAATCGCCAGGAGAATACTCAAGTCCAACAGGAGTGAACAGGCAAAGGGATCTCTACTGGAAAAGACCGAATACCAGAAGTATCTATTTCCGGGATTGGACTCATTTACTGTCTGGATCAACTGCATCCAGATCTGATGAGCCTCTTCTACGTAATCGTCGACCCTCAATCCGGCCGGAAGATCATCCACGCCCCAGACATATTTCCTCTGCTGAACCGACTCTGCAGACAAGGTTATTCGCCGCCGCTAACGGGTATGATCGCTCCGGTAATGAAGGCCGCATCGGGTCCCAGAAGAAACATGGTAGCGCCGGCAATCTCATCCGGTGATGCCATTCTTTTTAAAGGGATCATTTCTTTTCTCGCTTCCATAACCTTACCCGGAACTCGGTGAATACGGGTATCGGTTACTCCCACACGAATCACGTTGGAAAGAATGCCTTTCGCTGCGCCCTGCCTGGAAAGGCTCATTGCAAAACCTTCCAGGGCTCTCTTGGAAGCGCTATATATGGTGCTATGAGAGGAGCCCGCAAACTTCACACC
>JAGRNC010000727.1 GCA_020440935.1 Leptospiraceae bacterium
GTCTCGATCTTCAGTGCTGCATCGGCTACCGAATAGAAGAGGCTCGCGTTCAGACACTCATCCCGCAACCGTCCATTAAACGATTCGATATAAGCGTTTTCAACCGGTTTTCCCGGTGTGATGAAATCCAACTGAAGCTTTCGCCAATACGCCCAGGCATCGAGGTCCTTCCCGGCGAACTCGCTACCGTTATCTACAGTGATCGAAGCAGGCAGGTGACCGCAAAAAAATATAAGATTGATCGGGGTAAATGAGTTCAACCAGATAGTTGGATGGGATTTTTTGAATTCATATTCGCAGTTTTCTTTGGGATAGTGATTTTCGGTCTACTGTATGGAATTATTAGCCAGATCGCCAATAGGAGATCGAGGAAAGCAGGTCCGCAGGTGATCCGAGGCAAAAATGTAAAGTGTATCGCTTGTCAGAACGATACATTCCGGACGAAGCGGGTACTACTAAACACGGCGGGATTAACCTACCTGGGGATGGATTGGCTGAACCGCTCGGCAGAAGTATTAATTTGTGAGGAATGCGGATTCTTGAACTGGTATATGAAAAATTAAGACTACTCCCGTTCGAAGAGTGGCATTATTTTGAAGGATTGCAGTCCAGGGACAAAATTCGACTAACGTTTGTCTTGAAGCGAAGTTGCTCGCCTTCTGTGGTGCGCACTTTTATCTTTAAGAGCGCGGAAGGCGGGATAGGCAACCACAAATAGGGTTAGTCCTGCCCAGATTTGCGCTGGATCCAATCCGTGCCAGCGGAGGCGGGATAATAATTCTTCGCCCCATGGGTATTGTTGATATTCTATGGGTGCCGAGGATGAGAGGGACAGATCAAAGAAACCGGACCCAAAGCAGAGCAGGGAATAAAAGGCAATAAATACAAATGGGGATACATACCGCTGATCCTGAAAAGTCAAAACAAAGTAACCAAGGAGCAAGATTGCCTCTATCATCGGGAGATTCCAGAGGGCTCGGCCGTAGGTCGGCAATCCGGATTCTGCGGAGGGTGTCAAGGTCAGCAGAGGGATGTTGAACGGAGCAACCATACCAAGGTGATAATCCGGTACAAGCATGCAAGCGAGGCGCCCAATTGCCAAGCCCAGAATAGCCCATGGAACCAGAGCTCTGGTATAGGAGGTGGCGCTTGAAGAATTCTTTCTGAGGGAAAGGTAAAATAGAGCGAAGGTCACCGGGACGACCAGGAAGAAAGTCTCCGCACCCCGAGTGAAAACCATAGACCAGAATCCGTAAAGGCCGTCCACTGGGTAGGCATCTGCCCATCCATTCCAACTGAAAAAAATACGTGGCAAAGACTCCAAGAGATCCATGTTGTCCGGAACATAGCGATGAAACTGTGTGAGTGCATAGCCCACATTACTCAGAAGCAGTGCAGGAATTCGAATTAGAAAAACGAGAAGGATAACTGTCAGTATCGGACGTGGAAGTTCCTGCTTTTTGGCCGTCCAGAGTAGCCCTCCGATGGTGAGAACTATTGCTGGCCAGATGATATAGGATTGCGTCATTGGTTTGGACCCTTTTGTGCGGATGTCGCCTAACGTTCGTCTTTAAGCGAAGTTGCGCGCCTTCTGTG
>JAGRNC010000072.1 GCA_020440935.1 Leptospiraceae bacterium
TCCCTTTCATAACATGGATTCCAGAAAAGCCAGATCATCGGGATGGGTTACTTTGACGTTTCGCGGAGAGGCAGGTACAATGACCGAGCGGCAATGGTTTGCTTTTGCCCAGGAAAGCAAGTCGGTGTAGCTGCTGGCCGGCTCGGCCCCGGCAATGAAGGAGGGCAGCAGCTTTCCTCGAATGGCCTGCGGCGTTTTTACGGCAAACAAACGGGATCGCGGCGGAATGTCCCGCACCGTTTGACCGTCTTCATCCACCACTGCGATGGTTTCGGTGGCGGGACTGGCCAGGGAAGCGCAATCATATCTGTCATCCGACAGCGAGCCAGTAAGTCCGTTCAATTCATCTTCTGAGAGAAAGGGTCGCGCTCCGTCGTGAAAGAGAACTATGTCATCCGGCCTGCATTCTCTTTCGAGAGCCAGCGCGCCATTTACGCTGGAGGCATGTCTGGTATGTCCACCGGTTACAAGACGAACAAATGCAAAGTGGTCCTGCACCGGCTTCAGCAATGCTTCGGTTTGCTGCAAATGTTCGGCATGCGAAACCAGGACCAGCCCGCCTTTGGAAGGAGTGCTCCATTGCGCAAAAGTCTCCAGGCAATGACTAAGCAGTGGTCGTCCGCCAAGAGTAAGGAATTGTTTTGGCCGACTGGATCCCATGCGCGAACCAGTACCCCCGGAAAGAACTACAATATGAATCAAATGGACTCCCCGCCTGGCGAAGATTGGCTCGCGGAGAGCCTGCCACTATTTTCCGGAATATCCGGATGCACAGCAAACCGATGGCCTTCAAAGTTCTTGAACTCCGGCGGGCTCTTTTGCACAAAGTACGAGCTATCCACCGGCACCTTTCCACCGCCTCCTGGAAGATCGATTACGTACAGCGGCAGCGAAATGCCGGGATTTCTTCCCCGAAGTTCCTTCTGCAACTCCATTCCACGGGACAGGTTAACGCGAAAATGGGACACACCCTGCACTTCATCGCATTGATGCAGATAGTAAGGTTTCACTCCCATTCGCAGTAGTTGGTGCTGCAAATCCCGTTGTGCCCTAACCGAGTCGTTAATGCCGGAAAGCAGTACCGACTGATTCAACACCAGGCAGCCCGATCTTCGAATTTGACGGATCGCTCTTGCGCTCTGTTCCGTGCATTCCTGGGCATGGTTAAAATGAGTGACCACTGTAATCGGCTCCAGTCTGCGGAGCATCCTTGCAAAAGACGCCGTAATTCGCTGCGGACATGTTACCGGCATTCTGGTATGAATCCGAATGCTACTGAGGTGGTCCATTCGCTTGAGCTCAGACAGTATCGAGTACAGTATTTCGTCGGACTGACTCAACGGATCGCCTCCCGAAAGTATCACTTCGCTGATAGCCCGATTGCTTCGAATGTATTCCAGGGCCGCATTGCGCTGATGCAAGGTTGGAGCCGATTCAGACCTCGAGACTTTTCGCTTACGCATACAGAAGCGGCAATACACCGCGCAGTTATGCGACAAATACCAGAGCACTCGATCGGGGTAACGGTGGGTCAATCCGGGCACCGGCATATGGGATTCCTCCGCCAACGGATCCGGTTGTGTAAAACGGTGGTCCGACAATTCAGCCTCATCCGGAAGAATCTGCCGCCAGATCGGGTCCAGCTCTGTGCGGGATGCCAGGGACAAATAATACGGAGTCACCGAGAATCGAAACTGATGGGCGGTTCCATCGAATGCCTTCTGGCGCCCGCGAATTTCTTTCTCCATTGGTCCGCCCAGTATATCCGGACGCAGCGCAAACAGTTGCTCGAGGGTTTTCGCCCGATTTTGTAGCTGCCACTGCCAATCGCTGGCCTTCAATTTTTGTTGGACGGTAGGGGGTTTGTCGAAAACTGTACCCGGCATGATCGACCCTATTAATCTAAAAAAGGGCACCGTGGTCAAGCTTGATAACGACCTCTATACAGTAACCTTTTCGCAATTTGTGAATCCAGGCAAGGGCTCCGCCTTTGTGCGAACCAAACTAAAAAACATCACATCCGGCCGTGTGCTGGAACGCACATTCAAATCCTCCGAATCCGTGGAAGACGTGGATCTGGAGAAGCGCTACATGCAGTACCTGTACGCCGATGGGGACCAGTTCGTTTTTATGGATCAGGATGACTTCGAGCAGGTAAGCATTGCAAAAGACATGCTAGAAGACATTGTGGATTTCATTAAGGAAGAGATGCCATTCGAGATAAACTTCTACGAAGGAAATCCTATCTCCGTCTCTCCTCCAAACTTCGTAGAACTGGAAGTGACCTATGCAGAAGAGGGTCTCAAAGGAGACACGCAGGGAACAGCCAAGAAACGAGTTACCGTTGAAACCGGCGGTGAGGTGAACGTTCCCATTCACATCAAGCAAGGCGACATCATCAAAGTAGACCTTCGCGATCTATCATTCGTAGAGCGCGTAAATAAATAACAAGGACAGATCAATGAGCAAACCTCAAATACTACAACAATCCCTGGAAAAACCCGGACTGTTCGTTCAGTTCGGCGGCCAGGGCGCCCCATGGTATAAGGAACTAAAGAAGTACTACGATTCAGGAGAGATGAAGCCATTCTTCGATGCAGCCCTTTCCGCCATCGAAGAAGAATTCTCCATCATCAACGGCACGCCCGGCGTTCCGCACGGTCTGGATGCACGCAAATGGCTGGATGATGAATCCTCCATTCCCTCCGAGGAGTATCTGGGGTGCGCTGCAGTGTCCATACCAATGATTCAGATGACGCAGCTAGCACACCTGGAAGCGCTCACTCAAGCAGGCTACGACCGTCCTTCGCTCGTGCAGGCAACCGTAGGCGGTACCGGACACAGCCAGGGTCTCATTCCCTCCACTCTTGTTTCGCTTGGTCTGGAAGGAAACGATTACCTCGAAGCCGTAAAGAAGTACACCAAATATGTACTGTACATTGGGATTCGCAGCCAGGAAGTGTTTCCGTTCTTTGATGCTACTGCTGAAGAAGCAAAACAGGCAGAGGAACTGGGTGCTGCAAACCCAGCGCCCATGGTGGCCGTTCTTGGAGAGGACCATGCCTTTATCGAAGATCTGGTAGCCAAAGAAAACAGCAAGCTCGATGACGATAAGCGAATCTATGTGAGTCTGTACAATTCGCCAAACAACCGCATCCTTTCTTCGCATCGAAGCAGCCTTATCCAATTCCACGCGGCCAACAAAGCCGCATTCGATGAAAAGAAAGTGAAGTTTGTATATCTTCGCACTACTTGCCCATTTCATAGCCCTTTGATGGAACCGATGATGCCGCTATTCGAAAAAGATCTGGAACGAATCGGCTTTGACTACCAGGGCAGCCAGCTGAAGTTTCCGATCTATTCCTTCTTTGATCAGCGAAACTACCAGACCGAAGCCGACATGCCTAGAGGCCTGGCTACCGATATGGTACTGCGAACTCTCTATTGGGACAAACCCATGAAAGCAGCCGCCGAGCACAGTCCTGCCGTGAGCAACATCGTCGATTTTGGACCAGGTAAGACTTCGCAGCGTCTCAGCATGGATTCCCTCAAAGGAATTGGCAAGGAACTGCCGGTGCTCGCTGTCGCATTTGCCAAAGATTTCAAACAGCTAACCGAGTAATCGGACCCGGGTCCAGCATCGCCATACTATGCCCGGAGAACTGGAAGAAATAAAGTCGATTTGCATCTTTTGCGGATCCGGTCATGGACTGGATCCGCTTTTTGCTCAAAAAGCGGGAGAAATGGCGCGGCTTCTGGCTTCCAGGGGTACGCGGATTGTTTACGGCGGCGGAAGCGTTGGACTCATGGGCATTGTTGCTTCCGAGGCTCTAGCCGGGGGCGGTGAGGTCATCGGAGTCATTCCAGAAGCGCTGGCCTCCAAAGAGATTGCCGCAGAAAGACTCACTGAATTGCGAATTGTTCAATCCATGCATGAGCGCAAAGCGCTGATGGCGGAGCTCAGCCAGGGTTTCATTGTGCTTCCCGGCGGCATTGGAACGATGGAAGAGTTCTTTGAAGTGTTTACCTGGCTTCAGCTCGGCATCCACCGAAAGCCCGTGGCGCTGTACAATACCGGCGAATACTACGATGGGTTGAAAAAGCTTCTGCTGCATATGGTAAAGCAACAATTCTTGAAGCGCGAAACCTACGATGAGCTAATCATCGATACCGTTCCCGAGAATCTGATCCAACGATTACAGGAACGGATTGCCTCCTCGCAGGGTGGCTTTGATCGCGAACGAAGCTAGAATCCGCCAGCAGATTCCCGCTTCCGGTAAAGCAAACAGACCGCGCCTGAGGTCAGGCGGATCCCGTAAACGCCTGCAAGATCATGCGAATATGCGACTGCCCTTCCTTTCCGTGCTCCCGAAAAGCGAAGCCGGCGCCGTTTTCGTCCACGCGCACCACTCCGGCGGCAAACTCCATGCCATCCATGATTACGGATACTTCTTCTCCCGGTTCGTGGCTACAATCGGGCCAGTCCACATAGAAACCGCGAATACTCAAATCTCTGGTAATGAAGTCCTTACCATTTATGGAAACCGGATGGTTAATCGGATGCCTCCGTTCAAACCTCCACCCCCTTGGATACATCTTCATGTAGGGTGCAGAAATATCGGGCCGCAGAAAATATATGGCAGCCGCAAGAGCCAGAGTGGTGTTGATAAGGGCAGCCAGATTGAACCAGTCGGGTTGGCGAAGAACGGTCCAGAGATTATAGCCGATGAGAACAGCAGAGAACAGGAATAAAAGCCTCCATCCCCATCGGCGGACCAGAAGTAGTCCCAACCCCACGCCGAGGGATAGAACCATCAGCGCAATAACCACAACGTTCATTCTTCCGAAAACGTACAGCGGCCGCCAGTACGGATATCCGGCGCTGATGCAGATCGTAAGGTAATTCCACAGCGGAAAAAGCAAGAATAGTGAGCCCGCTATTATGATGGAAATTGGTCTGTTGTAGCGTTTCCTTCGGTCCTGCATGGGGAAGATTCCAGCCCTGGGGTACTCTAGCTTCAAGTCCAATTTTGTCGGAACCCCAGTCCGGGGGGCCCACAGTACGTAAGCGTTCCCGGGCCCCGATCTGCACCATCCGAAGTCTTTGGACCTCTGAAACTCTGGTGAATGTTGAGGCTGGACGGCCACTTCCGCCTGGAATTGGCCTCTTCCCGACCACCGGACCCCTAGTCCGAGTCCACAACCCGAAAAAAAAACGAGAAACACTGGCCCGACGGCCAATTTTTGTTGACTGACTGACCGGCCAGCCAGTATAATTGGTTCAATGAGTGAGCATGATCAACAAACTACTAGCCCGCAGGTGACAACCAGTCGTTCCGCAGAAGCGGCCGAGACGATTGAAAAGATCCTGCAGGCTACGATCGACACAATCTCAAGGATGGGTTACGAAGGCGCATCAATGAAGGAGATCGCAGCTTCAGCCGGCGTAAGCAAGGCGCTGTTGCACTATCACTTTCAGTCCAAAGAAGAGCTTATGCTTCAGTCTCTGAAGCAGCTCTCCACCGAAGTGGCCTACGAAGTCCGGGAGCATGTAATGGGCGGAACTCCGTCGCTGACCATGGCTCTGGATGCTGCTCAGGGATTGTTCGATCGACTGCTAACCAACGAGGTGCGAGTGGCCTTTCTAACGGAGATGTATGCCACTGCCACGCACAATGAGAATCTCCGAGGGACCATGCAGAGGTATGTGGAACTGGAGCGGGATCTTATCCTTGAGGTAGTAGAAACCGCCCTCGGTCCGTTTAAGGACCAGTTGATCATGCCTCTGGAACGACTGGCGATGCTGGTACATACAAGTATCGTCGGGCTATCAATCGAAAGCGTAGTAAGTCGGGATGAGCATACCCTGAGAGAACGCTTTCAGGACATTCTGCAAATCCTGGCCAGCGCGCTATTCTTGCCAGCTTTACAGCGAGAACGGGATAACGCCGCGGATTAAACAGGAAGAAACTGCGAAAGGAGTAAGACTATGATTAACTATATAAAACAATTTTTTACTCCAATCATGCTATCGGGCGTGGTTGTGGGTATCATGATCGGAGGGCCCTGGATGTGGCTCGGCGTTGGAATCATCCTCGTTGTGATGATTGGCGGCGATGGCATGTTTCGGGACGATCTTTCTGAACCGGAATACAATCATAAGTGGATTCTAAACATTCCGCTGTTTCTGGCATTGCCGGTTCTTGTATTCAATCTATGGGCGCTTGCCTGGGCATCTCAATCGGGACTGAGCGATTTTCTGGGATTCGGCGCGATGATTCAGCAGCTGACCGGCTACGACGTCTTCGCGGCGCGTGAAGCCACTCAATGGTATCATCTGCTCGGAGGCGTTCTTGGAGTCGGATTTACTGTTGCCGGCTATGGAACCAACATTGCTCACGAACTTACGCATAGAACCACCGATCCCATTTCCATGATCTGGGGACGATGGATGCTTGCGATGAGCAACAACGCCGATTTTAGCATTGAGCACGTCTATGGACACCATGAGACCATTGCCACGGAAAAGGATCCGGCCAGCGCCCGCCGTGGAGAGAATGTTTATGGATTCATGATCCGATCCACTGTGCTGGGACATATCAGCGCCTGGAAACTGGAAGCCGGTCGACTTAAGAAGAAAGGCTACTGGGTAATCGGACCGCGGAATCGCATGCTTACCGGATATCTGATGAGCCTGACCTATGCCGCCGCCTTCTATGCTGCCGCCGGTTGGCTGGGCGTTGCCATCTATATGGCGCAGGCGACCTGGGCAAAGATCATCTTCGAGAATGTGAACTACATCGAGCACTACGGATTGGTGCGCGTTCCTGGACAGCCGGTTATGCCGCGCCACTCCTGGAATACAAATAAGATCATTTCCAGTATGGTACTGTTTTCTCTAACACGCCACAGCGCGCACCACGAGAAGGGAGATCTTCCTTTCTGGAACCTGAAACCTTATCCAGAAGCCCCCGAGATGCCTTACGGGTATCTAACAACAATCTTTCTGGCATTCTTTCCGCCAGTATGGCGAGCGGTAATGAATCCTCGACTGAAAGAGTGGGATGAGAAGCAAGCGTCCCGCGAAGAACTGGAGATCCTGGCCAGTAAGAACCAGGTCATCGGAAACGTAACAGCAAAGGCTGCGGCCTGAGAAAATCTGGGCGGCTTCGGCCGCCCGCATTCAGGGGGAAGAACATGGGACTTTTTTCAAGCAAATCAAAGAGCTACGAAGTTACCATCCAGAGTACCGAAGAGAAAATCGAAGTCGATAACAAGACTACGATTCTGCAAGCCGCTCTGGACAAAGGAATCGCCTATCCGCATCGATGCAGGGTAGGAAGCTGCACATCCTGCAAGACCAAGCTCGTAGAGGGAAAAATCAAAGAGCTTACCGACACAGCCTATGTTCTTTCCATGGAAGACATCCAGGACGGTGCAATTCTAGCATGCCAGTCGATCCCAAAATGCGACCTGACTATCGATGTAACTCTCGGTGAAGCGCCGGCAGAAGAATTCGAAGGTACAATTAGCCGTGTGGACCAACTAACGCATGATATTCTCGGAGTGACGGTAGCTCTGGATCGCTCCATCTACTACACAGCTGGCCAATATGCGGACGTCGCTTTCGAGGGATTGGATCGGCCGCGAAACTATTCCTTTGCAGCCCGCGCATTACCCCAGGGTAATCGAGAAATCCGATTCCATATTCGAAAGGTACCCGGAGGCGCTTTCACTGAATGGCTATTTGCCGAAGATCGCGTGGGCGCAAAGCTTCAAGTCGGCGGTCCTTTTGGTCAGTTCCAGATGCATTCCAATGAAAAGCCAATGCTGTTTATCGCTGGCGGTTCCGGGCTGGCCCCCATACTCTCCATTCTTGAGTCTGCGGGCGCTAGCGACTTGAATCGCGATGCCATCTTCTTGTTTGGTGCACGAACGCAGGCCGATTTGTATGGTCAGGCCGAAGTGCACAATGCCACGCGAAAATGGAAGGGTGATTTTCAATTTCTACCGGTGCTGAGCCATGAGCCCCAGGATTCGGACTGGAAGGGCGAGCGCGGTCTGGTAACCGATCATATCGCAAGCATCGCGAATATTGGACAGCACGAAGCTTATTTGTGCGGCCCTCCGGGAATGATCGACGCTGCACTGGATCATCTAAAAGATTCGGGTATTGCCGACGATGCAATATTCTTCGACCGATTCACGGATTCGAGCCATCTACTGGCCACGGCAAAATAGATTTAACAAAAATGAGCGATAGATAGATTCAAAGATTGCAAACGATACTTCAAGTGCACTCCGCTTCAAGGTCCTTCGGGGCCTTTTCTTTTTTCCGGATCAACGCCAGCGACGAAGGCTATCTGCCGGAAAGGTCCATTCGGGGGTTTCTAGCGGCACTGCCGCATCCAGCGAATACCAGACTCCCTCGTTGCTATCGTTCGACGGAGCAAATGCATCGCTGGACGGATTTCGCAACACATGAAATTGCTGCGCCGGCATATAGCTCTGTCCCAGTAGATAGACCAGTTTTCCATCGCTCTGTCGCTTCGCGGCATCCAGGATTAGTACTGCATGCCCGGGCGAACCGCTTTGCAGAAAGAAATCCCCGATTTGTGGCTTCTGCACGGAAAGCGAATCCATCCGAAGCGAGATAGTGCCTGCATAAGTGAACAGATTCCAGAGATACGATTTGAAATTCTCATAGCTATGGCTCACAGATGCCCGCCGAACAAAGCTTACTTTGCTTCCGGAAATAATCGGCCTATATCCCCGGGCCCATTGCTCGTAAGAAGATTGATCGCCGCTGGTAAAATGAAATACGATCCTACTTTTCTGGTTTGTCTTAAAGAAGTACTCTGCGCGAATACGAATGATTGCATCGGCACATTGCTGCAGATCCCGATTGCCTACATCCAGATCAACTACGCGATACTGCGCGGATTGATTTCGCTTTAATCGGCCATCATATAGATGCACTCGATTATCTTCGAGCAATGCCAGGTTTCGCATGAAATAAGAAAAGCTGCCAGGAGGCGCTTCTATTCTTTCAAAGCCTGACGGAGTTGCAATCTCCCCGACCCTTTTCGGGCGGGGCTCGGCGCCGATCGAACAATAGGCCAGGCATGCTTGCATTATCAGAACGATGGTTGCGGAGGCTCGAGCTACACGCGAGGAAGGGCACATGCATCAATAGATGCGCCGTCGCAGCGCTAAGTTCCCTTTTTTGCCGCGCCGCTCGTAGAACGGCAACTCAGCCAATTAATCCTGCATAAGAAGCACAATCATTCGCTTCATGGGATCATGGGCATCCGGGGAACGGCTGGCCAGGGTATATTCCATGGACATCTCCGCTCTTGCACGCAGTCCGGGCTCCAGATCGGAAAGATAGGGGCGGACCACAGTGCGCACTTCTTCCGGTTCGGATTCGGCAAATCCGCGGGCATAGCTCTGTAGTGCCCATCCACGAAAGGTAGGATGCGCTGACTCATCCGATACCAGACTCAGTAGATATGTTTTCACCTGGGGGCTGGGATATTCGGAAAGCAGTGCAATGGAGAGAATGCGCACTCGGGCCAGATTCAAGGGATCATCGGCCAGGCGCATCAAAACGATAGCTGGTCGATCCGTCCTTTCCGAAAGGCCAGTCTTTAAATCAGACAGATCCCCTTCCGGAGGATTCGCCAGCAGTTCCCGAATGCTTCGGGTCTGCTCATCCAGACCTACTGGAGCCCCTGTGGCGCGCACCGGCATTTCTGCCTCTAGAGCGCCAAGGCTGGCAATCAATAGCGTCAGTGTGACGGGAAGAGTCCGCATACACACCTCCACGAATTAAGTGGCACGAATGCCCTGGATCGAAAATCTCTCGAATTCCGATCGTACCGTCAGGGTAAGGAAAGCCCCGGCCGTATCCTCCAAAAAATCGGAACCTCAGGAAAAAAAATGAGCGCTAAGAGGCAAAAATCATGCCGGTTTTTTGTTTTAGCCTGCCCGCAACTGGAATCCTGGCGATGCACCAGGGATACCATCGTCCCGCTGTGGCGTTGGGCCAACCCCTCGGTATGCACTTTTTCCGGCCTGATCCCG
>JAGRNC010000728.1 GCA_020440935.1 Leptospiraceae bacterium
GAGGACAGCTACGAGACTTCCTTTACGTGGATGATCTGGTTGAGGCCGTTCGCATCCTTCCCGATTGCGAAGCCACCGCGGGGGAGGTCTTGAACGTTGCCTCGGGCGCTCCAGTATCCATTCGGGCTATGATAGAGTCTGTGCAAAGACTTGTGGGTTCCGGAACGCCCGCATTTGGGGAAGTGCCATATAGGCCCGGCGAAAACATGGAATTGTATGCGAACACAGCGCTTGCTAAGAAGCTTCTGGGTTGGGAAGCCCGAACCGGCCTCGACGAAGGCCTGAAGCGGACCATCGAATACTACAGGGAAAGACTGGAGCAATAGAGGATCAAAAGACGAATGAAAGTACTGATAACAGGACACCAGGGCTACATCGGCGCCCACCTGACCAAACTGGCGATGGATGCCGGATTCGAGGTCGCCGGATGCGATATTGGCCTTTTTGATGACTGCGAATGGAGCGAAGTGCCCGCGCCCACCGTGGAATGGAAAAGGGACTTTCGCGTCCTGTCGGTGCAGGATTTGCAGGGATTCGATTGCGTCATGCACCTGGCGGCTATTTCAAACGATCCCATGGGCGAAATGGACGAAACAGTAACCTATGAGGTTAACCGTGAAGGAACCATCGACTTTGCACTGCGATGCAAAGAGGCCGGAATCCCAAGGTTTCTTTTTTCCAGTAGCTGTTCCATTTATGAAAAAAAAAAAAAACTGGATCTGGACGAAACCGCAAACTTCAATCCTGTGAGTGCCTACGCTCATTCCAAGGTTGCAGTTGAAAAGGCTCTCAATGAAATGGCTTCAGAGGACTTCAGTCCTGTGATGTTACGGAATGCTACGGCTTACGGACTCTCTCCCATGCTCCGGATTGACCTTGTAGCCAACAATCTTCTGGGTTGTGCCCTTGCATACGGCGACATTCGCATCATGAGCGATGGGTCGCCCTGGCGTCCGCTGGTGCACTGCAAAGACATTGCAAATGCCTTTGTGGCTCTTGCTCGTGCACCCAAAGATGTGGTGCATAATCAATCCATCAATATTGGCGGTAATTCAGAGAACTATCAAGTTCGCGATGTGGCCGACCAGGTCAAGCGACTGGTTCCGAAAGCCAATATCGTGTACACCGGGGAAGTGGGCGCAGATCCAAGAGACTACCGTGTAAAGTTTGATCGTCTAAATACACTCCTCCCGGAATTTCGGTTGGAGTATTCCCTTCAATCGGGCATGGACGAGCTTTTTTCCGCATACATTGACCATGGATTTAATAAATCCGACTTTGAAGGTAATCGCTACGTACGTTTGCGGGCCCTGAAAAAGACTCTTCCGCTTCTCAAGGAAGTTGCGCAATGATCTTTGAAGCTGCACCCCTGGAAGGCGCGTACGTCATCAAGCCTGAGTTACGCGGCGATGCGCGCGGATTCTTTGCCCGGCTGTTCTGTCAGAATGAGTTCGCCGAGCACGGACTGGAAACGAACTTCGTTCAGATTAACAACTCATTGAGTGCAGACAAGGGAACCCTGCGTGGCATGCACTATCAGATTGCTCCCGACCAGGAGGTTAAGGTTGTTCGTTGCATATCGGGAGCGCTCTATGT
>JAGRNC010000729.1 GCA_020440935.1 Leptospiraceae bacterium
CATATCTGAGACATTGTCCGTAAGAAGCGAATTGTCCGATGGATCATTTGGCTGTTTATTGGACGACCCCGGCTCGGACGGTTTTTCTGCGTCGCCATCGGATTTGTATTGCAATTCGGCGATCGTCGCCTCAGCGATCGTTGAGTCTGCGATGGAGGATTCGGAGGAAGAGCCTGGTTCGCTGGCCGGCATCGTAGCGCTCTTCGAAGACTGCAATGCAGCATCATTAGAAGGAATTTCTTCGGCCGGAAGTACAAGTCTTGCCGGAGATTTTGAAAGGGCTGAGCCGGCCTGGACTCGCTTCGATGGCCGGATCATTCCCCGAAACAGGTCTGCCACCGAAGTCAGGGCCGAGGAAGCCAGAAGCAGCGACTCAATGGTGCCCACAAGCATGGCGCCCACTCCTGCGAATCGTCCCTGACTGGCCCAGAAATGATGGATCTGCAGTTGCATGGATGTGGCCGGGTTCAAAGGCGCGAAGACGGGCAATATGATGGCCCAGGTAATAAAGCCGCCGAGAAAAAGCATTGATGCGATTCGTATGCCCACGATGTAACCGACGCCGGCCAGAGCCGCCGAAAAGTCGAGGCCAAGAAAAGCTGCTCGGCCTCCATTTCTCGAGATGGGAATTACAAAGGCGGTATGCATCTGAAATAGTAAGCTGCTACACTTCAGAGCCATGGCCGAGGCCATGCCCGAAAAGATAGAAAGCGCTCCTTTGCTTTCGCCACTGCGAAGAACTTCGGCGCATGCATGGCCTTCCGGATAGATCAGGTCCTCCTGTAGCTGCCTGGAGCCATGTCCTGCGATGAACTGTTTTCTAAATGGAATCAAAAAAAGCACACCCAGCATGCCACCGCAGAAGGCTACCAGGGTGGTGGGCCAGAATGCAAAGTCATGCCACTCTTTGCTAATTACCAGGGCCGGGATCGTAAAGATGATGCCGGCGGCCAGAGATTCGCCGGCCGAGGCCATGGATTGCACAATGTTGTTTTCCAGAATGGTGCCGCTTCGCATCCATTTTCGTAGAATGAACATGGATAGGACTGCGGCCGGAATGGAGGCCGAAACGGTAAGGCCAGCATATAGCCCGAGATAGGTATTGGCCGCTCCCAGCACGACGCTTAAAAGCAGACCCAATCCCACGGCCCTTAATGTAAATTCCCTGGGCTTCAATGCTGGATGAGCATGAATTTGAGTGGGAGAGAATCAAGACAATTGCGTATCTGTTTTAGATATGGAAATGCATAGCCAGGTATCTTTTGTGAGTCATGGGGCACCGCTGGATGTACTTCGATCCGAAGTGATGCAGGCCTGGGGCAGATGGGCCGCTCAACGATGGCCGCAGAAACCAGATGCAGTGCTTTGCATTTCGGCGCACTGGGTCACACCCCAACCGATGGTGGGAACGACTCGCTCGCAAGAGCTAATCTATGACTTTTACGGATTCCCGGACGAGTTGTATCGACTGCAGTATCCTGCCCCGGCGGCCACAGATACCGCTGGGCTTCTGAAACAACTCCCGAGCCCGGAGCTTCAAGCTAAGGATAGGGGCTGGGATCATGGAGTCTGGGTTCCGCTCCTGGGAATG
>JAGRNC010000730.1 GCA_020440935.1 Leptospiraceae bacterium
GCTCATTGGCCGATCGAAACCCTGCCATTGCGCCAAATCCTGGACGTAGGCAGATGGCGATTTCCGGCTTGTGGTTTGCATCCGGATAATGATCGGGATCGCTATCGTGTAGCCTGCGAGCAAGGTCCAGGTCCGGATGCGCTTGAATGGATAATGGCGATTGGCTTTCCAGAATCTTCAGAAGATAGGGTAATTTTCCGCCATCTGCAAATTCTGATCCCAGGATATGGCCTTTCTCTCTTTCAATTTGCTCTCTAAGATTGCTGCCATCGGGTAACAGAGATGGTCCGGACGGATGATCGCCATACCAGAGCTCCGCGTACGGCCCGGGCGGAATCTCCCCTTCTGTATTCTTACGTAATATATCTCCGATGGCGCCATCGGGATCATTGCTGCCCCAGGAATAATCCTTGAGAGCTGGAAAAACCGGGTAAAAGGCCGAGCCTTCGGTCATGCAAGATGGCTCCCTGGAAGCTCCTGGCATTGCATCGGAATGGGATCCTGCCAGATGATTCGGCGCTGCTGCGATGGAAGGCAACCCCCGCCAAACAGGCGCACGCAAAAGGTCAAAAATCCAATGTACAGCAGAAGTCGCAGAAAGAAATGCCCATCATAAGGGGGAGAGAAGTCTTCCTGAAGCATGCGACCGATCCTATAGAAAAAAGCCACGGGTCATTTTAGGTCGCCGCAGCATGGTGGAAAGTAGATTTAGTCTTAATGGCTTCGGCAGACCAGGACAAACGGGAAAGATTGCTAGATGGCTTTGCTTCGATGCTACAGAGTAACGGCGCCGATGCAACAGATGTATTGCATGTTCTCCAGGATATCTTGCTAAGAGGAAGCATTCTGGCCGTTTCCGGAGGGATGGATTCCATGTTTCTCATGCATCTGCTCAATGCAGTGCGTCTGCGTTACCAGGACGAATCTGCCCGCCCGAATGATCGTTCCGAACGCGAACGAACCTCTTCCGTGTTTCCATTGACCATCTTTCACCTGAACCATGGGCTGCGACCGGAAGCTTCCCTGGATGAGCAACTGGTGCTCGACGAGGCAAGAAAACTCGATTTGCCGGTCTTTCTGGAATATGAAGACACGGCCCAATTCGCGCGCAAAATGTCGCTTCAGCTGGAAGAGGCCGGTCGATTCCTCCGCCACCGAAGTTTGTTTCGGGCCGCACGTCTTTCGGGGGCCGACTTTGCCTTAACGGGGCACCACGGAAACGATTATATCGAGACCATGCTTATGCGCCAGGTGCGTGCATCGGCTATGTCATCCACCGAGATTCTGCCCTTTTGCGATGAGTTGCCAGTGTGGTCTTCTTTGCGAAAAAGTCGACGACTGCTGGGTCATTTAAAGCTGATGCGACCGCTACTATTCCTGGAGCGAAACCAAATTCAGGAACTGGTAAGTAATCTAAATATCGCTTTTGTTCAGGACGCATCCAACGATTCGGATTTATTTCAGCGTAACCGAATTCGTGCTTCGGTGGTTCCCGTCCTGGAAGGCGAAGGTTTACGCCCGGGCATTCTGTGGATTCGGCAGCACGATTGGAAGAGCGAATGGCAAAGATTGAATCGGAATGGGGCGACC
>JAGRNC010000731.1 GCA_020440935.1 Leptospiraceae bacterium
CAAGCTTCTTAAACTTCACCAGCGCGAAGTCAGGCTCAATACCGGTGGTATCGCAATCCATGACCAGGCCAATGGTGCCGGTGGGCGCAATTACCGTCATCTGTGCATTTCGATAGCCATGTTTCTCGCCCAGATCCAGAGCGCGATCGGCTTCATCTTTAGCAGCAAGATACAGATTCTCCGGGCACAGGGCCGCATCGATGCCTATGGGAGTGATGCTCAGTCCCTCATATTGTTCGGCAGGCTCATTATAGACCGCGCGACGATGGTTTCTAAAGACCCGCAGCATATGCTCGCGGTTCGTCGAAAATCCTTCAAATGCGCCCAATCGTTCGGCCATTTCGGCGCTGGTAGCCGCGGCTGTCATATGCAGAATCGCGGTGATGGCCCCTGCCATGGATCGGGCTTCTTCTGAGTCGTAGGAAATTCCGAGAACCATTAGAAGGCTTCCCAGATTCGCATAACCCAGTCCAAGAGTACGGAATTTGTAGGACAGATCTGCAATTTCTTTGGAAGGAAATTGCGCCATGGTCACCGATATTTCCAGGACGATGGTCCAGAGCCTGGCCGCATGGCGCAGAGCGATATCGTCCACTTCGCCGCTTTGCTCGTTCAGGAAGCGAATCAGATTCAAGCTTGCCAGGTTACAGGCAGTGTTATCCAGAAACATGTATTCGGAGCATGGGTTGGATGCTCGAATTGGTCCATCCTCTGGACAGGTATGCCATTCGTTAATAGTCGTATCGAATTGAACTCCAGGATCGGCGCTGGCCCAGGCGGCGAATGAAATCTCCTCCCAGAGCGACCGCGCTTTTAGGGTGCGTACTGCTGTGGGGGAGCGTCCCTGTTCTGCGGCGTTTTCTTTTTCCGTTCTCCAATAAAGAGGCCAATCGCCGTCGGAATCTACGGCATTCATGAAGTCGCCATTGATTCGCACAGAGTTATTGGAGTTCTGTCCGGAAACAGTCTGGTAGGCGCGGGATTGCCAGTCGGTGGTGAGCTCCTCGAACAGGATGGATGTATGGCCCTGATCGACCAGGTCCAGTACTCGGCGAATGTAGTTTTCCGAGATCGCCGACTTGCGGGCTTCGATGATGGCTCGTTTCAAATCTGCATTTTTGGATGGATCGGTGCGATCGGGACCTTCGCTTTGCGAAGCTACCTTCATTATATTGTTCAGGTGTTTGTTCGCCAGCTTCGAGCCAGATACAAGCGAGAGTACTTTTTGCTCTTCAATTACTTTCCAGTTTATGAACTCTTCGATGTCCGGGTGGTCCATGTCCAGGCAGACCTTTTTGGCCGCGCGACGCGTGGTGCCTCCCGATTTGATAGCGCCTGCAGCGCGATCGCCGATCTTTAGAAAACTCATTAGACCGGAACTCTTGCCGCCGCCGCTCAAGGGCTCACCCTCTGCGCGAAGACTGGAGAAGTTTGTGCCGGTGCCCGATCCGTATTTAAACAGGCGCGCTTCGCGAACCCATAGATCCATGATTCCGCCGTCCGAAACCAGATCATCATCCACCGACTGAATAAAGCATGCATGGGGCTGCGGGCGCTCATAGGCGCTGCGCGAACGAATCAGTTCTCTG
>JAGRNC010000732.1 GCA_020440935.1 Leptospiraceae bacterium
GCTGCCCTTCGCGCTTATGCCGCGCTCACCACGTCCGCGCATACAGGGGCCGTCCGCGATATTGGACAGGTAGAAGGTTAGAATCGCTCCTCTTTAATCATCGCGGGTCTCCGGGCATCGCTTCTTTGGATCAGCGCGCAAGTTCGAGTATAACAAATAGGCATAGGTGCGATAACAACATATTATTTTGTGTTTGAGCCGAAACGTGCTACTCTTAAAGGCGAAAGGAGCCTTTTATGAACGCACAACAATTGAATTTATTGCAGCGGGCTTTCGACTCAAATGCCCGCCATTACGATGAGGAACGGCGAAAATTAATCCCATGCTTTGATGATTTCTATGGGACAGTGCTTCGTAGCGTAGCTTTGATGCCGGCGCCCGGGCCATCGAAGATCCTGGACCTGGGTTCGGGAACGGGCCTTCTTGCGCGAATGCTTGTCGAAGTTTACCCCGACGCCGATTATACGCTTTGCGATCTCTCCGAGGAAATGCTGGTTCGAGCCAGGGAGCGATTTCCGGTCAAGAGCCGATTGAGCGCTGTTGCCTGTGATTACAGTCAGGAAGGATTTGAGACAAAGCTTCCGCATGAACAATACGATTTAATAGTTTCCGGGCTTTCCATCCATCATCTGGAAGACCAGGACAAAGCAAGTTTGTTTAAGACGCTTCGCAGAATGGTGGGGGCCGCTGGCTGGTTCGTGAATGCCGATCAGGGTTATGCCAGCAATCCCGCCTGGAGCGATCATTACGAGCGCTGGTGGCGCGATGACGTGGAGTCTACCGACCTTTCCCGACAGTCTCTGGATGCATCTTATAAAAGGAGGAGCCTGGATCTGACCGCAAGTGTATCGTTTCAACTTGATGCGTTGCGGTCGGCCGGATTCGCCACGGTAGAGTTGCCCTATCGAAACGGAATCTTTGCCGTGTTCGTTGCCACAACAGAAAGACGCTCTGAAGCCTAGACTTTCGACGTATTGGACCGGACCTTCTGGGAGGTAAGCGACCTGCGCAGATTGGCGGGGCTTTCTGCGAGAGATCCGGTCTGCGCCAAGGATCAGTTTCCGCGAATTGACCGGACCTTCTGCGAGGGATCCGGTCTGCGCCAAGGGACCGGTCCGACCGAGCTTATTTCTGTTCCAGGTGTTTTGCGAAGAAATCCAGAATCGGCTGATTGTAATCTTCCTGCCAGAAATGGTGGGATATGGTTCGAAACCAGCCGTTTAGCACGAAATCTTCCTCACCTGGATATCCATGAGCGCTAAGTTGCTTGCTCACTTTCATTGCACAGCTGCGATCATTGATTCCATCCTTATCGTGACGAAACACTCGGTAGGGCGGCCTGGAACTTGTGCCGGAGGTATCCCATGGCTTTTCGTTGGGATATGCACTGGACTGGCAGGAATTCCTTTCGATTATCTGCTTTCCGGTTTCGTTGTCGTAGCCAGCGCCGTGGACGTTTTCGCGCTTGTTGAGGGAAGCGTCGCATATTCGATGCCAGCCGTATGGATCGCCGCTGGAGACGGGAGCAAAGGCAGTGATCAGATTATCAAAATGGGTGGCAGCTCGAACCGTCATGTATCCGCCGGAGG
>JAGRNC010000733.1 GCA_020440935.1 Leptospiraceae bacterium
GCTTTGATCCCATCGCGCCGCTCATCCGTCTCATTTATGAACCTCTGGCCAACCGAATCCTGGATCAGGATGTAACAGTTATTCGCGAACAAACCGAAGACATCCGCGCCGCCGACCGTCGCGCTTTCTTATTTCATGGCACCGATGTAATTGGAAAAGAGATATTTGACCTTGCAAATGGTAAACGATTGGCTGCACGTATTCGAAAAGGCAAGATTGCAATTTAGGCTCACTCGAACTCTAATGGGAAAGACCACAGTTCGGGATACACAGAATTGGAAAAGGGAAGAACGCGCCTTAATTTGTACTTTGGTGCAATTCCAGGAATGGTTCCAATTCCTCGATGCTGATTTCGGCGGACGAAAGTAGAATCGGTTCCTTGAAATCCCCGTCCTTGATTTGTTTCTTTTGCTGTATGATTCGCATGATCGCCCCATGTCCGCCACGGCGAATCACTCTGCACAGCGGTCCATCTAGCTGACCCAGATTCCGCGCCTGGTCGTAATAGGGATTCTGCCGCAGGGCACGATCGGCCTGCGCTGCCGCACTTTGCAATAATGCCAATCCCGGAGGTCCGGCATTCCCAGATTCCACTAAAATCCAGTAGGAGCATCGCGCCCCTGCCCGGGGATAAAGAAAGATGGCCCCCAGATTCTGCATTTCCGTGCTATGGCGTAGTTGGGTTATCATTTGCAGCGCCTGGTATTCACTGAGCTTTTCGCCTACAAGATCCGAATTTCTGGAGGAGCGTCCTTCAAAATGAAGGCAGGGAGTTTCTCCCACAAATCCGGTTACGGCCACAACATCGCCCGTGCGAAACCGATACAGACCACCTCCCGTGGAAATAATCATCGAATACCTTGCCTGCTTCTTCCATTGCCAAACCGGAAGAATCTCGCCCGATTGAAGATCCTCACCTTCCAGAAAATGCGAAAGCACAGCAGCCACCGGATCGGACCCGTGCATCCATGGGATGCTGATAATCCCTTCCGTGGACAGAAGCCCTTTAGGCTGAATCGGAACCCCGCCTGTTCGATCCTGCACCGACGAAAGAAACTGACCGGCAGAGGCATCTGCCCAGCAACTGAGTAACTTTAGCTCCGGCCAAATATTTTGCCATGTGCAGGAATCCGGATCCAAGACCTTCAATTCATTATATCGCTGCGGATTATGTTTGCGCAAGGCATCCAGCAATTTGGTCCAGTCGCGCCGCAGTCGCTCATCCAGTCGTAGCAAGAACGTTGGACTCCAGATCGAAACAAGAGAAAGATTGGCACATCCAAGCAGTTCTAGCAGAGTACGACGATAAAACCCATCGGGATCGGAAATCCGCGCAATGTCCGGTTGAATGGCGAGAATGCTGCGCAACAGGATGCGCGCGAACATCGAGAAGTATTCACTATCGTCGGCGGAGCCTATGGTCAGGCCGCCGGATGTGATGCGTCGTTCCCTGGTGGCTGGCGAAAGCGACCAGTAAGACCGACCGCGAAAGGCCTTCGGATATTGCCGATGCAGTGCAAATAGCCAGGGACCGATGGCACGCTCAAATTCCATGGACAGACTCTTTGTGTAGGGGATAAAG
>JAGRNC010000734.1 GCA_020440935.1 Leptospiraceae bacterium
TTGGGGAAGAGCCAGAACGGCAATAATGAATCCAAGCGATGCTCCTGCGACTCCGATGATCGCGGACGCTTTCAGTAGCCAGCCGCCCTGTAACTGACTCAGCTTCTTGCCATCCGATCGCGCCGCAAGCCAGAAGCACAGAAATGCATATAGAAACGAAGGAAGGGCCGCAAAGAAAGGGGCGCCGACGGTGAGCAGAGATACTGAAGATACAAATGGTCCGGTGAAAAGGTTCAATGCCTTAAATACCAACCATATCCATCCACCCGTTGCCACAAGGAAGATAAGAGTGAGTCCTATAGTCTGAAGCAGCAACTTTCCCGGGGGCCACCCTGCCTTATCTCGGTAACCAGTGGATAATCGCGCCGGTAGAAATGTTATGTCGTTCAGATTCATTTCTTTCTTTCCCCTTTCTCTGGCGCGCGATCTCCCTCTTTGATTGTGGACAGCGCCCCAACGGCTATCCGGTCACCTTCTTTCAGGTCGCCGCGTATTTCCAGTTGATTATCTTTACTTTCTACAATTTGAACAGGTTTCTTAAAAAGAAAGCCCTCCTCGGTCTCAAAGAAGACCCATCCCTTGCCGGGCTCATCGGCAGCCATCACCGATTCTTCGGGTACCAGAAAAACTCGATCGGGTGCTGCATCCTCAATTTCTCCGCGCGCAAACATTCCCGTCTTTAACTTAAGATCGGGGTTCGAAATAATGATTCTAACGTTTACAGTGCGGCTCTGTGGATCGATGATTGGAGAAATAAGCTCGATTTTTCCCTGAAAAGAGTCATCGGGATACGCGTCCACCTTCAAGGATGCTTTCTGTCCTTTGTCGATTCGGCCAAGATCCTTTTCTCCAATGGGACAGCTCAAATAGATGTTTCTTGTATCGATGACTACAAACATCGCCTTATCGGGCTTGGCCATTTCTCCGAGGTCGATGTCCCGGGATGCGACTACGCCCGTGAGAGGACTTCGCACGGTGGACTCCCGGAGCATCCATTCGGTGGTCTCCAGGGTTGCCTGAATCGATTGCAGCGTTGCCTCGTTCTTTTCCAGTTCTGCCTTTTCGATGATGGTATTTAGCCCCACCAATGCTGTTTGCAGAGCCCCCGACTGCTCCGGTACGGGAAGCCCGGCCTGCTTCAAGTCTTCTTTCCTGTACCCGACTTTCTGATTTTCAAAATCCTTTTCTGCACGCAGTAGAGCGGCTTCTGCAGAGGCATAGGCGGTCTGAACACCCTTGAGTTCCGAATCCGACACAGCGCCTATCTCATGGAGCTTGGTTTTATTCTGTAATGTTCGGCGCGCATTGTCGGCTTGAGCTTTCGCTTCGGCCAGCGTTGCTTTGGCTTTCTCGATCGTCGAGAAATCCCGCTCCACGCGCTGTCGCGCAAGGATTAGCCTGGAACGGCTTAGGCCAATTTCTTTTTTTTGCACTTCTAGAGCAGATCTATCTTTCTTCTGTTGCAGAATGAGCTGCGTTGTATCCAGCTGCAGCAACGGCTGACCTTTGGAAATCCGATCCCCTTCTTCGCGAAATAGTTTCTGGACCCGCGCTTCGAACCTTGGAGTAATCTCTGCTTT
>JAGRNC010000735.1 GCA_020440935.1 Leptospiraceae bacterium
GGTTCGAATCCTTCCCTGCCCACATCCCAAAAAGACATTCATCCGGTTTTCCGGTAACTATGCAAAGGCCGCCTCGTGCGGCCTTTTTTGTGTGCCCCGTGCCCTAACAGAAAACTCCGCCATCTGGAGAATCGAGCAAGAATTACGGAGGATCAAATTAGCCGCTTGTCGACGGGTTTGCCTTGTTAGACCATCAAACGGAGGCAAACAATGCTATTGCAAGGAAACACCATTTTAATCACTGGAGGAGGATCGGGCATCGGACTGGCCCTGGCCGAGGAATTCAAGAAACTCGGAAACACAGTCATTATTGCCAATCGGTCCAGCGCCAAACTGGAGCAGGCGGCAAAGCTTGGATACAAAACCTACCAGATGGACATGGCCGACCGGAGTTCCATCGAATCGCAGGCCAAAAAGATCCTGTCGGACTTCCCCGACTTAAACGGGGTAATCCATAGCGCAGGCATCATGAAGACCGAAAGCCTGCTGTCAGCCCCATCGGCAGAAATACAAAATGAGACCATTGCCATCAACCTACTGGGCCCCATGGCATTGAACAATCTGTTAATTCCAGATTTTCGCAAGAAGGATTCATTCATCATGACGGTAAGTTCGGGACTGGCTTTTATTCCGCTGGCGATGTATCCGGCTTATTGTGCTTCGAAGGCGGCCATCCACTCCTACTCTGAGAGCCTTCGATACCAGCTTAAGGATACATCGATTCACGTAGTGGAATTGGCCCCTCCTTATGTACAGACGGAACTGACCGGCAAAGACCAGGCCAGTGATCCCATGGCCATGCCTCTGGCCGATTTTATTTCCGAGGTGATGCAGATCCTAAAAGAAAACCCGGAGGTGCAGGAAGTGCTGGTAAAAAACGTTGAGCCGCTCCGCTTCGCAGAATCCAATGGAATGGAGAAGTACAGGGGGTTCTTCCAGCAAATGAATGATGGATTTACCACAGCAAGGGCAGGAGTGTTCTAAGATGTCCATGGACCGGAGCGAACCTATTTCAATTCCAAAGGAACTGCTGGAACTTTCCCTGAAGTATTCGCAGCCTGGAAGCCTCGTAAGCACTCCTTTAGAGGGATTGAGCGTTATTCGCAGCGATAGTCTCTCCGGTCCGGTCCATTCGGTGTATGAACCATCAGTATGCTATGTTGTGCAGGGAGCGAAGAATGCATCGGTGGGCAACAAGGTTTATCGATGCGAACCGGGTCGTTTCTTTGTTTGTTCGGCAAACTTGCCCGTGGTCGGCGAAGTTCTGGCAGCCTCGCCAGAAGCGCCGTATGTCGCTTTGATCTTGAGTCTCCATTCCAGGACCGTTTACGAAATCCAGGAGGAACTCGATCTACAGAAGCCCACCGGAGCATCCGACGGCCTTGCAGTCTTTACGGACGAAGTAAACTCCTCGCTCACCGAAGCATTCTTGCGATTAATGCGAACCCTGGATAAAGAGAAGGACCGGCAAATTGTTGCTCCGCTGGCGATAAAAGAAATAACGTATTACCTAATGCAGTCTCCGTTCTCACGCCTGCTCCATGAGCTCGGCACCCGAGGTAGCGGCCTCGAAC
>JAGRNC010000736.1 GCA_020440935.1 Leptospiraceae bacterium
TCATGATATATACACAAACTTCCACAATAGTGGGAAGCTCAGGACGAGCGTAGGCACCTGGGCCAAAGCAGATTCCAAGATAGAGCAAGGTGGAAAATAGGCCGGCGATTAATCCAAAGGAAAGGGAGAAGCCAAAGACAGTAGTGCTGACCAGGATAATATGAAGAATTGGAATTGTGCCCACAAGGAAGCTTCGCAGCACTTCGGGCTGCGTTTCCATGGTAATCCATACAAGAAAGAGGGGGCACAGAATGGGGTATGCGAGGCCGCCGGCTTGAATGATGCGCGCCCAATTTTCTCCTGGCTTGCAACGAATCAGTATCGCATAGTCCGCAAGGTTGAATAAGAAAGTTACACTTAGAAACAGGATAAGACCGTAAAAGAAGTCCCGGGGAACGTCATCAAATAGATAGAAAATGACCGTTACTGCCGTGAAGCATGGAATGGCCACCATCCATAAGCGCAAGACCCGCAACACTCCAGAATAGATGGCTCTGTCCAATTCGGGATGGATTTCCGGAATGTAACTTTTTAACCAATCTTGCATGTAGAGGTTACAGCGGATTGCTCCCTGGATTTCAACTGAAATCCAGGATTTTCACGGCCGCAGCTGGCCACCTCCACCTCTGTGCTACTGCTGGTCCGTAGGAGGAGTTGCCAATTCGGGCCGGCCCTTACCAAACCAGGGTAACGGCAGCGATCAATGCCAGCGATACAATCGCACGGCCAGAAGGGCAAAAAGCATTCCGGTAGCCATGAGCGCCCCTATGGGCAACGCCATCTGAGCCAGCCCGGCTCCTTCGATAAAGATCGAGCGAATGGAGTCTGCGAGCACCGTCAACGGAAGCCATTCTATTATCTTCTGGCTCCAATCGGGAAAGTTGCGATAGCTAAAGAAGATGCCGGAAAGCATGGTCATCGGCAGCGTAACAGCGTTCACAATTCCGTTGGCGGCATTCATGCTCTGCCCGCGGCTGGATGCCAGCATTCCAATACCGCTCCAGGCCAGGTTTCCCGCCACAAACAATAGTGCAAGAGCGAACAGCGAACCCTCCACTCGAACTCCGAACAGAAAGTGCGCAAAAACGAATAGAATCAACGCTTCTGAAATAGTGAATACCATACGCGCACAAAAATGCGAGGCCATAAAGGCCGATTTGTACATCGGACTGGCTGCCATGCGACGGAGCAGCTTTTTCACTCTGAGATCGATCAAGCCGTAACCCATGCCCCACATGCAAGAATTCATGATTCCAAGAGCCAGAAGTCCAGGAATCAAAAAGTCAATGTAGCGGCCTCCGATCTCATCCATCACCTGTTCTTCTAATACTCTTTCGCCGGAGGTCTCCGGATGTTTGATCTTATACAATAACTTCTCTAGACTGAGTAATCCCAGCCGTGCCTGCGGGTTTCCGGGATCATAATGCGCCACTGGCTCGGCGAATCCGTCATGGGGCGGCGTCGAAACGCTGATATAAAGCTGCACATCGCCGCGTTTGAGCGCGGTTAATGCATCCGACTCGCTAAGAACTTGAAACTGCAGCGAAGGGGGTTCGCCTTGCGTTTCGTCGAG
>JAGRNC010000737.1 GCA_020440935.1 Leptospiraceae bacterium
GGAAGGCCACAGGCACGAGCAAAAGACTATAGGCATGAAACCAGCTAACGCCCGATACGATCAAGCTGACCAGCACCAGAGCCTGAATAAAATAGATCTGAGCCAGGCGGTAGCGAACGTCAGAGAATTTTCGCCGCAGAGAAAACAATATGGATAAGAAGACCATAAATGCGGTAAGCCCGTAGACCAGAGATTTGATCGATGTGCGTAGCCAGAATGCCCCGGTGGTGCCCAGATCTTCAATGGAAGTAAAGAAGAAGGGAAGGCCAAGAGGAATCTGCTTTGGATCCGATCCCGCCACAAAAAGCTTGGAAAGCGCAGCCGATATGGTCTGATTATTCGCGTACGGCCGCACGACGCCGTACTGACTGTACGTATGAAGCATCAAATCGATCCAATCCTGGTGCCAGTGAACATTCTGCTGCCAGCCGCCCAGGCTTATTGGCAACAGGAAACAGAGCAAGGCCGAAGCCACTGCGGCGCCAATCGCACGGAAGTTTCGCCTGGACAACAGAAAAAGCCCCAGGATGGCCGGCATAATTTTGATGATGGCTGCGATCCCCAGAAGTGCGCCCCCCAGAATACTCATCCATGATGTGGACTTGATATCATCGTTTCCAGAAAGCTCCGGCGCCGTAAGCAAAAGTCCGGCACCGCTCAAGAATATGAGGAGAAACCCAACGTTCGCATTGGCCGAGTTCTCGCTCAAGAATGAAAGCACCGGAATGCAGGCCAAAAAAGCAAGATACCAGAACTTCTGGCCGAGATCGCTGCGTAGTCGGCCCACAAGTAGGAAGAATGCAGCCAGCGAAAGCAAAGAAACGACCTGAAAGAGGACCGCGGCCACCTCATAGGAAAACCAGCTCAATGGTAAGAGCGCCCAGCTAAAGAAAGGTAAATAGAGATAGGAGCCGGCCCCTTTCAAAGACTGCAGGTACGCTCGGCCCTCGGGGGTCTTTGCAAATTCCAGGAGATCCTGCGTATTCTTTATTTCTACAGGAGGCGGGGCATCGCCCATATTCTGCACCGCTTCCATGTTGTACAGATCCTCACCCTTTCGCATTCGTACCGATGCATTGTAATAATCTTCAAAATCGCTTCTGGCCGTTCGCAGCTGCAGTAGTCCGCCATCGGCGGGATCCAGAACGCGAAGCCCGGTCATAAACAGCGACAAAAACAGCAAAATCATCAAATAGATTCCTTTGCCCTGTAGAAATCGACCCACCGGCCCCTCGGCCCTGCTCTTTTCTGCGGCCTGGCTCATTTGAACTCCAAAATTGCTTTATATGGCGAGCGCCCTTGCTGCACTGACATGGTCAGGTACATTGAAAGAAAATGCCTTCTAATGGCAAAACGAAATTAAGGTGTCCGATTCCCTTTCTGAAATACAGTCGCGATTTAGCTTCGATCTTCCAGACGAATTAATCGCCCGGCATCCATTGCCCGAACGGGATCAATCCAGATTGATGGTGCTTCGACCAGGCCAGACTCCGGAGCATCGGCGATTTTATGAACTACCGGACATCCTGGATGCCTCCGATATGCTGGTCTGGAACGATTCCAGAGTGGAA
>JAGRNC010000073.1 GCA_020440935.1 Leptospiraceae bacterium
CGCCGTACTATTTCTCAAAAACAAGCCCCGATAGTCAGGATACAATGATGGAAAGCAAGGAAGGTCTGGACGGTTTGACCTATAAAATCGCCGCCGAATGCCTTTGCTTGAATCTTCGAAAGGCCTCCCGTCTCATTACCCAGTACTACGACCAGATTCTGGAACCTTCGGGAGTACGATGCACCCAGCTTACGATTCTGGCCGCAATATCGCGGATCGGTGATCGATCGCTTACAGACCTGGCCCAGGCTCTGGCCATGGATCGGACCACCCTTACGCGAAATCTAAAGCCTCTGGAAAAGCATGGCTGGGTGATCCGAGTGAAAGGCCAGGATGTCCGCAGTCGCCATTACGCACTTTCGGCCGAAGGGGAAGAGGCCCTCCGCGCCGCTCTACCACTATGGGAAGAAGCGCAAAGATCCATCGTCTCCATGCTTGGGGATAGTCGAAGAAAGCGCCTGTTTCAACACCTCTTACGCGTTACTGCCGCCGGGCGTCGCGCCATAAAACGCGAAGATCGAAACACAAAGCCAATCCCGCAGAACCCATAGAAAGTTCCACTGGCCGACCTATTCTCCGGACGGAAAAAAAGAACCTTACACTTGACAAATCGTCCAATACATTGTCAGGGAAGGTATACCCTCGGAGGAATCTATGAAAGGCCTGAAGTTTTCAAAATTTATTTCAATAATGGCGCTGGCTGGAGCCGCGCTGGTATCTGCCGCTTTAGTGGCCGAGCCTGTATATGTAGTTAGTCCGGCTGCAAAGCTAATGAACGAACCCAAAATGGGCGGGGGCGGATCTCCCCTGCAGCCGGGTACCGAGCTCAATAAAGTGGGCGAGCAAGGAATGTTTGTAAAGGTTCAGGGCGCATCCGGTACCGGTTACGTCTCCAAACTGTTCGTTTCCCAGTATGCTCCCACCGGAAAAGTTGATACTACTAAGATTCGACTCAATCAGCAAGTAGCCACCCGAGATCAGGCATCCAGCTATAGCCAGACCGCCGCTGCTCGTGGATTCTCCTCAGGATCGGAGGAAAGCTTTGATAATCCCAAGGCATTTGACTTCGACCAGGTAGATTGGCTGGAGAAACAGAAACCCAATGAAAAACAAGTGGACATTTTTCTGCGCCAGGGTAATCTCCATAAGTTTGGACCATGAGGTTTTCTTCGAATAGTTCCACAAATCAATATCCTAAGCGAGCCGCAGCCTTTGGCGCGGCTTTTGCTGTTTTAACGCTCGTTCTGGTCGGCACACAGTGCAGTAGTCTGACCCCAAAACAAAGAGCGCTCCGCGAAGTAGCTGTGGGTCGCGCACTCACTGCAAGATTCGCAAAGTCCGAGGGCATTCTGCAGAATGCTCAGGCTACCTCCTATATTTCCCTGGTAGGGGAATCGGTAGCGCAAGCTGCTGGCAGTTCGGGCAACGAATTCCATTTCGCCATCCTGAACACAGATAAAGAAATTAGCGCTGCCGGACCCGGCGGTTATATCCTGATCAGCAAAGGTTATCTCAAAAAGCTAAATTCCGAGGCCGAGTTGGCAGCGGTGCTGGCCAGAGAGATTGCCCACGTTGCATTAGCGCATTATAGCGATTCCGTACTTACCAGTGGCAGTGTCATCGAAACCTCGGAAGAAGGCTCCGAAGAACTTTACGAAATGATCATGAACGGCGATCGACCCACCCAACAGGTGGCCGATGCAGATGCTGCAGCAGCCTTTTACCTGTACAGCGTTGGTTATGACCCCAATGCAGTGGTAGCCATTCTGGATCGGGGTATCCCGCAGAAGAATGCTGCATCGGATCGCAAAGCAATGTTGCAGAAAGTGATCTCTGAAAACGGACTTACCGGCTCACAAACCAATCAAGCGCGTTTCAAATCTAGCCTGAGAGGCATCTAATGCTTAAGAACAAGAAGGTCTGGTTTGCCATCCTGACCATCGTTCCCATGGCTCTGGTCTTTTTCCTTCACGGAAACGGAGCCCTGGAACGGCTGGAAGATGACATTACAGACCTGCGATACAATTATTTTAACCCCGGCCACAAATTCAGCGATGACATCGTTCTTCTGGAAATAGATGAGCAGTCATTGCAGAAGCTGGGACAGGATCCGATTTATGGTCGCTGGCCGTGGAAACGAAACGCTTATGTACCTCTCCTGGAGTTTGGGGCCCAGTTTGGCGCACGAAAGATCCTATTCGATATTACCTTCTTCGAAGAAAGCCCGGAGGATGAGGCAATGGCGGCGGTGGGGGAACAGATTCCCATCATTTCGCATGCCTTGAATTTTCGCGAAGAGGAAGGCGTAGATCATCTGCCTCCATTGCCCGAAATTCTGCGGCGGCAGGCTATACCTTATGAAGGTTCCGATTCTATTTCCAGAAACTACAATCGGGTCATCTATCCGGCCCGTGAGATACTGGAAACCCTTCCAGGGGCCCATTCGGTGACCTTCCACCCCGACGAAGATGGCGTCGCCCGAAAGGCTCGCCACCTCTTCAAATACAAAGATCTGTACTATCCGTCGCTATCGCTTGCGGCGGTAGCATCCACCATAGGGTTGCAGTCGGTTTCGTACGATGGCAGCAGCATGATCTTGCATACCGCCGAAGGGGAGCGAAAGATTCCGACCGAAGATGGCGCTGTACGCTTCCATTATTATCCGCACTCCGAATTGCTGAAGGGCATGCATCGATATTCGATCACTTCCTTGATCGAAACCAAGATTGCCATCGATAAAGGGCTGATTTCTGATCCTTCGCAGTTGAAGTTCAATCCGCTCCTTCTTCAGAATAAGATTGTCATCATTGGAGCTACCGCGGCGGCCACGCACGATGTCAAAACGACGCCGTACGGAAGTATGCCCGGAGTGTTTCTCCATGCCATTCTTGCATCCAACATTTTGAACAACGAATTTCTGACGGTGCTGAGCCCGT
Source organism: Leptospiraceae bacterium (assembly GCA_020440935.1). Classification (GTDB taxonomy): domain Bacteria; phylum Spirochaetota; class Leptospiria; order Leptospirales; family Leptonemataceae; genus UBA3465. The sequence goes on from JAGRNC010000073.1 coordinate 2,937, forward strand.
GGTATGCATTGATCGCCGCGCTTCTTCTGATCCCTCTGGCCAACTATTTTGTGATCTTTACTCATGGTCTGGCCGGGCGGGTGATCATTCCCGGCGCAATGCTCTTGCTCATTCTGGCCATTTCTATTATTTCTTTCGAATTCGCAGATACTCTGGTTCCGGTTGCGGGTTTCCTTGTGAGCTTCTTTGTGGCTTTTCCTAGCTCCGTCGCCTACATGAGCTTCACGGAAGGTCTGGAGAAGCGTAAGTTCAAATCGGCCATGTCCAAGTACCTTTCGCCAGCCGTTCTGGACGATGTAATGAAGCGAGGACAGCTTCAGGCCGAAATCGGGGAAAGAAAGAACATGACCGTCATGTTTACGGACATTCGATCTTTCACGACGATGAGCGAAGGCATGGATCCAGCCACTGTGGTCCATATCTTGAACGAGTATCTTTCACGAATGGTCCATGTAGTCTTTGAGGAAGAAGGAACTCTGGATAAGTACATCGGCGATGCCATTATGGCTTTCTGGAATGCGCCGTTGAATCAGCCCGACCATGCGACCAGGGCTGTGCGAACAGGCCTTGGCATGCTACACGAACTTAGTATGCTTCATGAACGCTGGAAACAGGAAGGAGCTCCATTACTCCGAATGGGAATTGGCATTCATACCGGAGAAATGATCGTTGGAAATATCGGCTCCGAACAACGATTGGACTACACTGTAATTGGCGACAACGTAAACCTGGGTTCTCGACTGGAAGGTATTACCAAAACCTACGGAGTGGACATGCTGATTAGCGAGGCCACCTACAAAGCGATGGTAGCCGAAGAAAGTCAGACACTTCCCTGTCGATTGATCGACCTGGTTGCTGTAAAAGGAAAATCCATTCCCATCGCTGTATATGAACCGCTACCCAACGAAGGCCAGCGACTAAGATCGGTGAATAACTCCATCTATGCTGCGCGGTTCAACGAAGCCTTTGACCATTACCGCAACAAGCGTTGGGACGATGCCATTGCGCTTTACCGAAGCTTCCTGGAAGATGCGGGCGAAAATCCGGGCCGACCGGGCCCCGATCACCCCACCACTTTGATGATTGAAAGGTGCGAAAGTTATAAGCAAAATCCGCCGCCCGATAATTGGGACGGCTCCTTTGTCATGACCACAAAGTAGATCCAACGATTGCAAGGCGGGCCGCCCCGCCTCACATTCAGGGAATTCCACAATCGGCTCTCTTCTATTGCGCTGTTTGTGCGCCAAGGTCCCTTGCCTTTCTATGTTGGTTGGGACGTAATCGGGATCGAACCAAGGCCTGCCAAAGAGGACTTGGCACAAGGGCAATGATTAAGGTTTTGCACTTGCACATTAATTGATGGTACTCTTTAATGGTGCCCTTATGTTGCGCCAATGGTTTATCATATTTATTTCACTATTATTGCTTTCAAATTGCATAGGTATCGTGCAGGATGAGTTAGGCAAGAAGGATGAACCAGTCGATAGCCGAATGCTATCCCTCATAGCCTCGGGTTTGGCCGGGACTGAAATTGGTGACCCGGTGGGTGGGGGGGAAGCGACCAACCTTGGTACAACGATCCTATCGGACGATGGCCGCTTTCGTATTGATATTCCAGAAGGGGCAGTCCCTGAGGGTGAAAGTCCCACCTTCAGCATACGGCGAATAGCCACTCAATCGAATGTACTCCCTACCGGTTTCATGCCAACCTCAAGCGTTTACCGAGTAACTCCGTCTTACGCATTTCTTAAAGATGTCCGGATTACCATAGTCCAGGATCCGGCAACAATAGCAGCAAATGGCCTGCAGCAGAGCAGATCCCTGGGATTCTCCTGGAGCCAGACTCAATCGACTCCCGAAGTCGCCAGATTCCCGGGTTGGGCGGGCCACGATTCTACTCTGCTCGGGGATTCTGTTTCTTTCAAGACTCGAACCTTTTCGATATTCGGGACGGGAGCTCCCCAGTTAGGAAACCATCCGCCGGTGATTTTCGGAGCATTCTATTCTTTCGAACCGGGCTGTTCATTTGTTCCGGGAAAAGTTCGTGCTCAAGTCCGAGATCCAGAGGGCGATTCATTGCGCGTTCTGCTAAATGTTGGCCCGGCGAATGCGCCGACTAATCTGGTAGAGATGCAGCGGGAGGGCGCAAGCGATTGGTATTCAATTCAAATCCCGATCGAGGGTGTAAGTGCGGATGGACTGCAGATGCAAATCCTGGCTGTTGATAGCTACGGTGCTAATAACATGCACCCAGATCAGGATCCGTTTCGTTTCCCGGAGGACTCCGGGAATTCAGTATTTCAAAGCCAATTCTCCCTGGATGCGGATAATGATTCAATCAGTTGTCTCTGGGAATCGAGGAACGGCTACAGCGATGGCAACGGTAACGATGTCGTTAGTCTCACTGATTCGGATTCCGATGGTATACCGGACGTAAGTGATCATACTCCAAACGGAGAGCAAAATCCGGTCATTGATACCCTGGAGCTATTCCCTTCAGATGCCACAATGAATATTGGGGAGCACCTCGTGGTCGGAGTCCGGGCTACTTTCGGAGGGCAACCACGTTTTGTACGGCCACTAATGAGCGTGTCCGGGAACTCCCTGAGCGGAGATACCGTTGCATCGCTTGCGCTTACTGTCCTCAGCGCTCAAAATCCCGGGTCGGCCGCGATCCAGGCGCAAGTGAACGCTATCTCTGCCGAAGCTACGGTCATTGTGAGAGATACAATCGGGCCAGATCCAATTCAAAATCTTTCTGCGATGGCCCTCTCCCATACGCGGGTCCAGTTACGTTGGACGGCACCCGGAAATGACGGACATTTCGGCAAGGCTTCGGGATATCAGATAAGATACTCGACAAGTCCCATTACGAATACCTCGGCTTGTACAAGTGGAACAGCAGTCGTTCACTCCATTGTCCCCAGGACGGGTGGCATTGCTGAAATACTCGAATTGGACGGCCTCGCACCTGCCACCACCTATTATTTCTGCGTCCTCGCTTACGATCCCGCAAGCAATTTCAATGATTGGACTCAGGGAGCAGTATCAGCCACCACAGCCCCGGTTCCCGACCTTACTCCGCCCGCAGACATCAACGATGGAGTGATTGCCAATGCGAATCCCAACGACGTTACACTTTCCTGGACGGCTTCAGGCGATGATGGAGCGATGGGAACAGCAACCAGCTACGATATACGAAAATCACTGAGCCCCATAGACAGCGATGCCGATTGTGAAGCCGCTGTGTCGGTGGTCCACAATGCTACGCCCGTCCCGGCCGGTTCAGCTCTATCAACGGTAGTTTCGGGGCTCAGCGATGAAACGACATACTTTTTCTGCATTCGCGCATACGACGAATCGAACAACCACAGCTCCTGGAACTCCCTGCTCTGGGCCACCACACCACGGGGAAATCGCCCACCGATTGCCAGCATCCAGAGTGTCAGTGCCGCTCTACCCGGCGTAACATTGGAGCTGAATGCTTCAGATTCAACTGATCCCGATGGCCAACTTTGCAGCGCGAACACATCAAGCTATGAATACCGATGGGAATTGATTTCTCGCCCCCCGGGTTCTGTGCGTACGACAGGTGACATTTCGGACCGGGATAAGCTAGTCGCACATTTTACACCGGATGTTGCCGGGTCCTACAAACTACAATTTACCTTCACCGATGACGCTGGCAGTTGTCGTGGATCTGACCGCAGTGACACCGAGATCATCACCTTTTCCGCCCTTGAATCCATTCCCGGCACGGGCGAATTTAATTTTCAGGATATTTCGCTGGCAACCGGTCTGCTGAATATCATCAATCCAGAAATTATCCTGAATAGCCAAACTGGCGAAGTCCTTGTTGTTTTGAATAACTCCGCAACAGGCAAACCTGCCCTTGTAACCTGCGATTCCAATGGTAACGACTGCATCGTCGCGGATATTTCCGCCGGACGAGGGTCATCTGTGTGCGAGACTCCAAGACCTGTGATCGATTATGCAAATCAGAAATTGATCGTAACCTGCCATAATCGGGAATCCGGCTCCGATACATTTGGCGCCGTTAGATGCAACATGGATGGCTCAGATTGCACCTATACTCATTTGGCCAATTTCTTGGAGGCAAGCCCGGTTCCTTTGATCGATGCCCAGAATAACAAATTGCTGATTGTGACTTCTTCTTATGAACACAACCGGCGACCTCGTTTGATTATCTGCAGTCTGGACCTTAATAGCTGCAACAATACGGATCTATCGGCGGGCCAGGGGGATGATAGTGCCCGCGAACTCGATGCAATCATCGATGAGTTAAATGGCAAATTGCTGGTAGTCGGAAAGAACTTCGCCAATTCTCTCCGACCCTCCCTCTTTCGTTGCAATCTCGATGGTACCGGTTGCGTCCATTCTGATATTTCGGGTGGAGATAGTACCACGGCTCTTGGATCTTTGCCGTCCATCGGCATCGACTATGATTCCAATAAGCTGATCGTGGCCACAGCGCCAACAGGAACCTTTGCTCGAGAAACCTTACATATCGGAACCTGCGATCTTGATGGAGCTAACTGCACCTTCCGAGACCTTGAAATGAGTCAGGGGACCGGATCCGCCACCGCTCTCCAATTGCTTGTGGATACCGTGAATGGTCATTTCCTCGTCGTAGTTCATAATGCCTATGCTCAGGATAGACCGGGGATTTACCGTTGTGATTTTGAACAGACAAATTGCACGTATCGGACAATAGACGCAGCGGGTCGCAATGGAAGCGGATTTCAGCCCTCGGCGGTGCTTGATGAATCCCGTGGCAAGCTCTTGTTCATCACTCGAACCAGTATGCATGCCACGCTATTTGCGGAATACTAGGTTGCTTCGACCGGCGATACAGGAGTTCATGGTAGCTCATTGGTTCAGGTTCAATGCCGATCCAAGTAAGCGGCTGGGCGGTTTTTTTTGCGCTGCCCAGTCCATGATGGCAGGTCTCTAGCTGGCAGAAATTGGTTAGATGGAATGGCCCGCTGTGGTGAACCTTCCTGAAGAGAATAGCGTCTGTTATAGGAGCACCCGGCCCTTTTTCGGACCCATTTATTGCAGAATTATGATTCAACGCATTTCCGTTCCATTCCTATCAGCCTTATCGCTCCTCTATTTTTCTTGGAGCTGTAGCTTTTCCGATCTGCCCTGTCGCGGAGAGGATCCAGGCTGCAGTATTGGCCCGATGGTGGCGTTACTGGCCAGCCGACAATGTAATTTTACCGGAAGCTGGACCCGCATAGGAAGCACATCACCAAATACGGCCGGGCTAACAGACGTTGCCCTGGTCGCAATCGTTGAAACCTCTCCCGGCGTCCTCTATGGAGGTGGCGTTGGCAATGATGGCGCTGACCGAGCGGTGGTGATGAAAAGCGAGGATGGCGGAGTTTCCTGGTCGGCGGAATGGGTTTATCCTTCGGCCGGTGCATCACCGTACATTAATGGATTGGAAATTGGCCCCGATGGAACACTAATTGCCACCGGGGTAGCGGATGTTGACGGCACTAATCGGGAATTCTTCCTGGCCACAAAACCTCCTGGCGGATCCTTCTCATTGGTTGCGAAATATGAGCGGCAGGATACGTTCGAAAGCGGAGCATTCCAGGCCGCACTTTCTCCATCCGGAAACCACTATACCGTAGGTCTTGGCACAAATTCTACGGACACGGCCGGTGTTCTCATGCAGACCGATGCAAGTCTGGCAGCCTGGAATGCCAAGACCATTCACTCGGATTCCACTCATTCCACCGCCTGGTTTTCGGCCATCCATGCTGTTTCGGATTCCGAAATTTATCTGGGAGGCTGGGCTACTGGTAGCGGTAATTATGAGGTTACCATTGGGCGGGCCGCCCTGGACGGTACCTACACGGAGTTAAATCGGCATACTATCACTTGCTGCTTGGGCGACCATTCCCTGCATGATCCCACAAGCATTCTCTTGAACGGATCAGATGTTCTGGTAGCTTATACCCCGGGCAACACAGCCCCGTCTCTGATTCCCTCGGTGCTTCACTACAATCTGGACTCTATGACAACGACGATCAATTCGGTTGCGAACCAAAGTGGAGCTGTTATCCATTTGGCCAAGCACGGCTCTAGAATTGTCGCTTCGTCACTTGTGCCAACCACAGCGGCACCCAACGGATCGCCGATGGTAAGCATAAGTACCGATGGCGGCTACACTTTTGCCACTTCCTTTGCGCCTGACACCGACGGACTCGGAATGAACGACAGTCTGGATTCTTCGCTCCGCACCCTGGGAACATACCAGCTTTCCGATGGATCACTTTTGTTCACGGTGCCGGTTGATAGCACTGTTCATCCCGATCAGCCAACTCTGATTTACAAGACGGGTTGCTTTCAGTATCAGAATTAAGAGTCAGTCAGTGAGCATCTCCTCGAAGCGCTACTCTTAAGGTTTCTGGAGGCTTTGTGCCAGGGAGAGGTCTGCGCGGCCTTTTCGCCGCCCCCTATCCATGCTTTCGACTATTTGCCGCGTACTGGCTGTGGCATAGAAAGCTGGGCATATTTTCTTATGTTATTGTTACGATACCAACCCTTGTTTGTCTCGATCGCATAGAGCGCGGGCTCGGGAGAGGTGTAGATTTCTTTACCGTCGTCCGGAGTCATGCTAAAGTACTCGATCAAAAACCCCTGCTCGTCAAAGAAGCCCACATCCAGCGGAATTACCGTATCTTTCATGTAGAAGCCCACTTTCTGTGCTTCCGGAAAGGCAAAGAGCATTCCCCTGTTTTCTGCCAGTTCGTCGCGGCCTTTCAGACCGGCTGTACGGCTGTCCAGATCGTCAGCCACTTCGACGACCAGATCCACTCCACCTATTTGAACGTTCATTTCGGGAAGAGTACCCGGCAAGTTCCGATCGCAGGAAGTGAGTAGAAATAGAGCAACCGCGGCTGCCAGTAGGATTAATCGAGCCCGAGGGTCGAGTAATCTGATTATTGCAGATTGCATTTTCGGCGGATTCAATGCTGACAGAGCGCTGTAGGCTTGGCGGCCGGTGGGCCGCCCATGGGATCGAAATAGGAAGAGTCTTTGGATTTCCA
>JAGRNC010000738.1 GCA_020440935.1 Leptospiraceae bacterium
GGGTGAGCACCCATTGCAGAATTGGGTGCTTGAGTATGGCAGGCGTCGATGCAGGCCGCTCCAGAAGAGACCGGTACACTTTGATTGATGCAAAGTTGTCCCGACCGGCTGGTGGCGCATTGGTCTCCAGATCCATGGAACCGCCCATATCTATGCTCTGTTGGGGGTTACGATTCATTTGCGCCTGCTTGCGAATTTGAATGATTGGATGGCGCCGGATTGGTCGGGTTATCGCGAAACCGGCTCAGTAAAGGTATTCGATCCAGCAATGTCCTATTCTCAGCAAGACTGCGCAAGATCAGAGATGCTCCTCGGGTATTCTCGCCGCAGAGGTCGGCCAGGACGATGGGAAGAAGATTACTGCTGAAGATCGGCTTGTGAATAAAAGAAAGATACAATCCCTGCCCATAGGGCATGGAGTTTGTGGACGCTACGGAGGGCGGGGGCCTGGTCGCCTCCGAAGAGCCGGGCGTAGTTTCTGCGCCGGACTGGTCCGCTGTCGCCTTTGTAGCGGCCGACAGGGGCTCACTGGTGGACTGCCCATCGCCTTCCCTGGAATCCGGACCGGAGACTATTTCGGCCTTTATTTCCAGCAAGTCTTCGGGATTGCATACGAGCGCGCAAATCGCCCGTCGAAGTTCGGCTTCCAGAATAGGCAGGGTTTCGGCAGAACTCCAGGTACTGGTTTTTTTGTGGGTGGCCGGTGGCTCGTTTTCATTCGCCAGGGAATCCTCCGTAGCGACGCTGGCCGCCTCGGCCACAGGCCTAGCTTCTGCTTCTTCGGAAAAGTCCCCGTTCTGCGCCGCGTCCAGTGCTTTTCGTTCCCGTTCGAATTCGTCCCAGACATTCCCCTGACTCGAATACGCTATGGCATCTTCGGAGTTTGCGTGGCCTCCCTCTTTTTCCATCGGTGAAATTCCTGGACTCTGCATTTCCCGGACTTCCGGGGCGGGCAGATTGGGCAAAAACACATGTACGATCTCGTCAGAATGGAGTTCGAGCATACCCGTGGACTGATGCGTTACATTCGCCCGACTAATCAGACGATCCGTGATGGCATCGCGGTATTCCAGACTTCCAAGCTCGAAGCTGATTCGCAGCGTTTCCTGGAAGTGGGGCGATGGTTCGGCCAGTGCCGCATGGTCAGTCATTGGCTCCAGGCATGGCCATACTATGGAGATTTCTAGCTCTTCGCCTCGCGATGCAACGAATCGTGATTCCACTTTGTACCGGGTAGGATTTGCCACGAACTCCTGCCAGAAATCGGTTTGAAATCGAATTTGAGTTCTAGAATAGAACGATTCATGATCCGCGCCGAGCATGGCGGCCGGAGCTGAACTTTTAGAGCCCGTAGAACTACTGGCATCGGAACTCTCAAGTAGTCGGCGCCGTTTTCCATCGAAATACACCACCGATCCGGGCGGATATTTAAAATCCAGGTCAAAGCTTTCGATGTATTTTTCTTTTGTGGTATTGAGAACAGAAACTCTAACTGCGGATCTGGGAGAAATCGCATCAAAGGGAAAGTCGTAGATATCTTCCAGGGTCGATACTGCCTCAAAAGCGCTTTC
>JAGRNC010000739.1 GCA_020440935.1 Leptospiraceae bacterium
GGGATGGCGGTTTTTAGTCCAGGCGAAGCGGCGGACGGAATTCGGGCAGCGGCGGTGCCGATCGACGGGCAAATCGCCGCGATGCAGATCGGCCGGCGCGTCCTGGTTCTGATCGACCCCGTGGTAATCGGCGCGATTCTGAAAGACCCAACCGTTCTAGTTCCGATCGCACGGACGCATCCAAACCTCGTAGCCGCGAGTTCGGCGAATCCAGGGGCCCAAACAAAAGCGGCGGATATCGTGATTTTACTGGCTCTGCGCGAAGCGGTCCGCCCGGAAAACGAAATGATTTTCGACGAAACGATTCTACCGGGCCGAGAAAGGACCAGCCTCGCGGACAGGGTCGGCGATCTGTGCCCGCGCGAACCGGACAGGGGAGGGGGCGCCCCAGAGTACTTCCGGCCCGCCCGGATGCCAGCGAAGCGATTTCTGCGCTGGAAGGAACTGGCAAATCCGAATACCAGGCCAACGAAATCTTCGGCGGCGCTGTTCGGATTAATCGCTACCTGGCCCGAGCAGGCTTTGGTTCCCGACGTCAGGTGGAAGACTTCATTACATCGGGCCGTGTCAAAGTGAATGGAAAGCTAGTCACTGCTCTGGATACAAAGATTGAACCAGGCGATCTGGTCACCCTCGATGGTCGTCAGGTTCGGTTTACCGAAGGGCATATCTATGCAGGATTCAACAAGCCCGCCGGTTACGCAGTGTCCGCCAGAAGCTTTCCGGATAGTCCTTCGATCTATGAATTACTGCCAGAGAATTGCCAGGGATTGAAATATGCCGGCCGATTGGACCAGGACTCGCGTGGGCTCGTTGTTCTCTCCAATGATGGAGAGTTTCTCAACCAAATCATGCATCCCGGGCGAAGAATTACCAAGCGATACATTGTAACTCTGGACGAACTTCCGGAAGCCGAAGAAATGAGCCGGGCCTTTTATCGTGGCGTTGTGGATGACGGCGAAATGCTGCGCGCGGTGCGCGTGGGCATTCTGGATCGAACCAAGAAGACAGTGGAAGTGATTCTTGCCGAAGGAAGAAAGCGCCAGATCCGCCGTATGTTTGCATCGCTGGAAGTAAAGGTCTTAGATCTATATCGAATTTCTGTTGGCTCCTTGAGTCTGGAGAATCATCCTACCGAAGAAGGCGCTGTTTTTTCCTTTCAGCCCGAAGAGCTGTTTGGTTTAAAAAAGCACGATCCTGTGCTGGGAGATTTCAATCCCTGGAAAAAGGAAGACTAATGCCTCGCAAGAAGGATAACACATGCTTTTTGTAACCCAGGAGTTTCTTGTATTCTTCATAGTAGTCGCTCTGACCTACTGGCTAATTCCGGGGCGCTTTCGAATGTACTGGCTCATCGCCACTTCTTTGTTCTTCTACGCTACCTGGAACTTTTTGTTCACATTTCATCTCTTCCTCGTTGTAGCTACAAACTATGTAGTTATGGAGATCTATCGAATCCATCAGAAGAAATGGATCTTCGTTTTGCTGCAAATCGCAAACGTTGCAAATATTGCGGTATTCAAATACTACTACTTGATCCTGGACTTCGTTGGAATCGTGTTTGGTAT
>JAGRNC010000740.1 GCA_020440935.1 Leptospiraceae bacterium
CTGGGATTCGTGGGCAACGAGCTTAGCAAACAGAGCAGCGAATCTTCGCGAGTGCGCGAGGTGCATCGATTTCGTCGTTTATTCGAGGTAACTCCTCTGACCATTTCCATTCTAGAACGACGAGGAAGCGTGTTACGCCTCATTGATGTTAGCGGTCAGGCAAGTGATGCCGAATCCATCAAGACCAACAATCAAATTGGCAAGAGCGATGCCGAACTCGGCTATCCAGGCAGCATTTGCGAAATGCGACTTTCTGCGGCGCAGCAGTCAAAAGAACAGAATCGACCCACAAGAATCGAATATGAACGCAGCCCCGGCCAATGGGAAGCGGCCACTTTTGGTTATCTGGATACCTCTGGACGATCCGAGTTCTACAGCGTGGCCACCGTGGATACTTCAGAAGAGAAATCGCAGGAAGGCGAGCGGGCCCGCCGAGCCACTCTGGAAGCGATGGGGCAGTTCACCAGCTCAATTGCGCACGATCTAAATAATCTGCTCCAACCTCCCTTAATCTATGTTTCTGAATCGAGGGAAATGCTGGAACAAGGGAGCACCGATGGGGTCGAGAAGAACCTGCAGTTGGCCCTGGATGGACTGACTCGTTCCAGGCAGCTCTTGCGCCGCCTTCTAGGCTTTTCGCGAAACCGGTTGATGGAGGGCGGTCGATCGGAAATTCAGTCTGCTGTTCTTCGATTCCTGGAATCCTATCGCGCTGCGTTGCCCGGTAACATAGAACTGACTTACAAAATCTCAGAGAAGCCGGCCTTTGTTGGTCTGGAAGAGGCCGCGCTCGAACAGATCTTTGTGAACTTGATTAGAAACTCGGTGAAGGCGATGCCGGGTGGCGGTAGAATCTCGGTGGAAGTGGATGTGGAAGCGGCCAACGAGCAGGCTCGTTTCTCGGTGCGCGATACAGGACCCGGCATTCCCTCGGAGATCGCGCACAAAGTATTCGAACCATTTTTTACCGGTCAACCCGGTCGCGGTGGTACGGGACTTGGTCTTTCCATTATTCGAAGCATGGTGCTCAACGCGGGTGGTTCCATTGATGTGGAAAGCGAGCCAGGGATGGGAACAAGAGTACTGGTACGCTTGCCGTTGATCGACGATCCAGAGCCAGGCGAAGTCCTCAATGATGAAGACCAGAAGCAGCCTTCGATGCGGATCTGGGTTATCGATGACGATCCCATCGTATCGCATGCCCTGGAGTCCGGTCTTTCGCGAATGGGCCATACAGTGCGATTATTCGACGATCCCGACGATGTTCTGGATGCACTAAGGGAGGCGGAATCCAATGTGGATGTGATGGTGCTCGATGAAGTAATGGGAGCAAAAAGCGGTAAGGAATTTGCACCGCGCTTTCGACAACGCTCCGAGGCGCGCATCATTCTTGTAAGTGGAAATCCGGATATTTCCGAGACCGATGCGGCAGGTCTGGGAATCGATGCCGTGCTCACAAAGCCAGTATTTCCGGATGAGCTGATTCGGGTGGCGCGAAGCAGCCAGTAAGGGAGCAATGCGGCCAGTAAGGGAGCAATGCGGCCAGCAAGGGAGCAATGCGGCCAGC
>JAGRNC010000741.1 GCA_020440935.1 Leptospiraceae bacterium
TCAATCCGTAAAGGATCAGGACTTCATATCCCGACTACTGGGCACGTATGTGTCCGAGGAAGTGAAGGAACGACTTCTGGGCGGGGGCCTGAATCTGGAGGGAGAAGAAAAGGATGTAGCGGTGCTATTCTCGGACTTGCGCGATTTTACCTCGCTGTCCGAGGAATTGGCGCCGCGCACAGTGGTGCAGATTCTAAATCTCTACTTTGCTCGGATGGTTGCTGTAATCAGTGAAGAAGGCGGTGTTGTGGATAAATTCATCGGCGATGCGATCATGGCCTACTTTGGCGCGCCGGTGGAACTGGCAAATGCCCGGGAAAGCGCCGCCCGAGCAGCCCATCGAATGCGAGCGGAGCTCACAGATCTTAATAAGACCTTTGCATCGGAGTTTGGCATTCAGTTGCAATCGGGGATCGGTTTGCACTATGGTCCTGTAGTAATCGGCAACATCGGAAGCCCCACCCGCAAGGATTTTACCATCATTGGCGACACGGTAAATATCGCGGCGCGACTGGAAGGGCTAACCAGATCAATGCAAAGCCCAATCATTCTGAGCGAAGAGGTACGCAAAGGCCTAACTTCCGAGCATCGCCTAATCCCCCTGGAAGAACTAAGCCTCAAGGGCCGAAAAGAGCCGGTGGTATGCTTTGGAGCTGTGGAACCGGCCCTGAGCGACTAACATTTACCTGCTCGGTCCCTTGCTCGGTACCTTGTAAAAAGCGGGCTGAAAAACAGCGATCGCCCCGCTGCTCTTCCCGGAATGGACAGCCAGCCGCCGGGATTGCGATCCCAGTATGCAAATCTCTTTACAAACAGACGGACCATGTACGATTCGTGGCATGCAAAAATCAAATGCTACTTATCGAACCGCCATCGTTTCCGGCCTGATGCTGTTGCTTCTGCTGTCATCGGCATGCAGCGAACCGGATGGGCTGGCGCCGGAGGAAGTGTCACGGAAATTCATGGAAGCCGTGGCCAAACCCGATGCAGACGAAGCCCGAAAATACGTAACCTTCAGTAGCAAGCTCCTGGTCACAGTGGTGATCAAATTATTTACCGCGGCCGAAGAAGGATCAACCGAAGACTCCGCCAAAGCCGGCCAGCTACGCGAAAAATTGAAGGGTCTGGCCGCGAATATTCGCTGCAACGAGGTGGCCGAGGGAGCAGAGACAGTGCATTGTTCCTTTGCCGCTAATGATTCCATGGCCTTTCCCCTGGTCATGACCGGCGAAGGCTGGCGATTGGACCTGGTGCAGATGATAAAAGAGCAGGATAACAAGACAGCCCAGGATCCGACCACAGCGGATACCGACAGTTCCACTTTTTAGAAGTGCGAAGTTACCTGTTCGCCTCTCTGGTAAGAATCGACACCCGCCTGATGCAAGTTACTGAGCAACTAGAAGATCACGGAAGCATCATGCGGGATCGGTCGGAAATTGATCCACTTTGCAGCCCATGGTAACCGAGTTTGCAGAGAACAGTAACCTGCGCGGCAGCTCTATATTTACAAAAAATGTGAGTGCCCGTAAATGAGGTCCTGGACCTTCAATCATGAGTCCAGATA
>JAGRNC010000742.1 GCA_020440935.1 Leptospiraceae bacterium
CAGATCTTTCATTAAGGGGCCAGGTGATTACTCGGTTCCGACGGCCATGCAGTACTCCCAGCCAAGCAATCGGGAGAATTCGAACGGGTCCACGACTGGCCCTGTTGCATTGTTTAGCGTCGTTGCCCCTTGCTGGTCCAGCAGGTCAATGCAATCTCGCAGAGGGGCTCCTCCGGAATTCAAGATGTCCGGAGAGCTTTTCTCCACCGAGATAATCCTGCGACCAGCGAGATTCGCCTGGTTGATTGACTGGCAATGTATCCCTGAGAGCATTACGGCTGTTACAATCCAGAAGAAGAAAGTAGATCCCTTGAATACTGTACCCATTTTGCGCTCCTAATTCTTTTGAATGTATTTGATTTCCGATTTAGAGTAGAATTTACGGATTCCGTCTGCGGATGTAATAACATATCCCGCTGGCGTTTCTTTGATTGACGTTGCCCGAATCCTGGTTCCATCTTTCAGGTAGACCATTCCTCCTGAATCAGCTGGCCGACGCACTTCTGGCGTTCTTCGGGACTGTTCGCTCTTCAGACCGCGAACAACGTAGCAATCCCTGGTCACCATATAAGGAAAAAGGGGAAATAAGCTACGAGTCCGTCTGGCCAGATCAATTTGCGTGATCGTCTTGATTCCGGCCTTTTCCAGACGTTCATGGAGAGTAAATCTCAAGGAGTTGTGTTCCTTCCTCGCCTCTTCACCGTCCGGGGCAGGCACCGGAATGTACGGCATAAATAGGAACTTTTCGGCGCAGTGGTACACCTCAGCATCATAGCGTGATTGCGTCGCATAGATCGGCAATTTTACATCCGAGTACGCGGTACCGCCGGGTCCATGCATGGACAGGCAATTACCAACCAGTGTCAGCAAGGCGAGAAGGTATCCAACAATAAGTGTTTGCTTACTCATCTCAATACCCTCGAATAATTGTGCAGTAGATTGCAAACAGCGGTACTGCCTTGAGCTCATGCTCTACGGAAACTATACTATCGATATTCGATCCTTCAAGCGCGGCGGCAATGGAGGTATCTCCGTAGGTGTAACCCCAGCCCCAGGTCCAGGAGCCCACCAATCCGATGGCCCAGCCGCAGGCTCGAGATTCTTTAAAATCGCCTGTGGCCGGCCGATCCAACTGAGTGGGGCGCTCAATGTAGTCGCCGGTGCCCATCCAGAAGTATTGATGATCGCCATGGAAGCCTTCCATGGAATGCATGCACGATATGGCTGTTGCCACGAGTACAGGTAGGAGAAAATAAATGGGCCTCTTCATGCTCATTCTCCCGTAATGATGGTGCATGCTTCGGCCCAGAGTCCCAGGATTGTTGTGGCTTCTACATCAATGGTATGGACACGGGAAATATTGCCATCCTTCATCGCGGCTTCGGTTGAGGCATCACCTGTTGCGTAGAGGCCGGCATAGCTAACAGCACAGGCACGCCCGACTTGAGCGCCGGGTTTATCGAAGGCGACAAGACCAATCCTGGTCTTCCCAAAGGCGGAAGTGGGACCGTAGCCAGGCGTGGCACAGGAAAGGGAAAAGAGGAGAAGAACGGGTATCCA
>JAGRNC010000743.1 GCA_020440935.1 Leptospiraceae bacterium
CCGTGGATGGCAAGGTACCCGATCCGGACTCTATCTCTGATCCCATCGAGCGCGAAACTGCGCGCCATGCCCTGGCATACATGGATCTCAAACCAAATACTCCAATGGAAGAAATTGGAATTAATACAGTATTCATTGGTTCCTGCACAAACTCTAGAATCGAAGACCTGCGCCGCGCCGCGGATGTGGTGAAAGGACAGAAAGTTGCATCAAACGTTCGGGCTATGGTGGTTCCCGGCTCGGGCAGGGTGCGAAAACAAGCCATGGATGAGGGTCTGGACAAGATCTTCACCGATGCCGGTTTTGAATGGCGGTTTGCTGGATGTTCTATGTGTCTGGCAATGAATGATGATAATCTGGCTCCGGGCGAACGCTGCGCTTCTACCTCCAATCGAAATTTTGAAGGCAGACAGGGAAAGGGCGGACGGACGCATCTGGTGAGCCCCGAGATGGCAGCGGCTGCCGCACTTGCCGGTCATTTTGTAGATGTGCGCAACCTGAACAAGAAAGGAGCCAACGTTTAATGAAACCATTCACAGTACACAAGGGAATTCCTGCTCTCCTGGATCGTGCAAACGTCGATACCGACCAGATCATTCCCAAACAGTTTCTGAAAAAGATCGAGCGCACAGGCTTTGGTGTTCATCTCTTCCATGATTGGCGATTTCTGGATGATGAGGGAACGAAACCGAATCCCGAGTTTGCTCTGAATCGTCCCGAATTCAAAGGGGCCAGCGTACTTTTGGCCAGAGAAAACTTTGGATGTGGTTCCAGTCGTGAGCATGCTCCCTGGGCCCTTCTGGATTACGGATTTTACGCAATCATTGCTCCTTCTTATGCGGATATCTTTTACAATAATTGCTTCAAGAATGGAATGCTGCCTGTAATCCTAAAGAGCGAAGAAGTGCAGAAACTATTCGATTGGGTCAACGGTCACCTTTCCGAGCCGATCGAAGTTGACCTGGAGAAGCAGGAGGTTCGGGCCGGCGATCTGAAGTTTTCCTTCGAAGTGGATGCGTTTCGCAAGGAATGCCTCTTAAATGGAGAGGATGACATCGGGTTGTCGCTGCGGCATTCTGATGCCATCGATTCCTTTGAGTCGAGTTACGAGAAAGAATACAACTTTATGTTTCCGGCTCGAGCTGGCTAATCCGGGGAAGAAAACGCAAAAACCATGCGCAGTCCAGTAAGATACCTGTTGATTGTTTGCTGGCTGTTATTTGTAGGCTGCCCCTTGTTTCCTCCGGAGCCATTGCCCACTGGAGTACAGACGCGCATTCTGGATGATGGTTCCATCGAACTAATCGTCACCGGACGTGCTTCGAGCAACGCAATCGATAAAGACAGCACCGCTATGAAGCAAACTACATCGCGGGAGGCCGCTCGGTTATTGCTGGAAGCCGAGCTGCAGAGTGGCCGCTATCCGGACCATGGCAAAAGATTTACTGTATCTACTGTAGAGTTTGAACGCGAATTTGAATATTGTATCATGAAAGGAATTTATAAGAAACCGTGAAGCTTCTGGATGGCAAAACCCTTTCTACAGAGATTCGGGAAG
>JAGRNC010000744.1 GCA_020440935.1 Leptospiraceae bacterium
CTGGCATTATCGGGACCTTGGGACGGCTTCGCTAGGCCAACCTACTGCTTCGCAGACGCTTCGTCAAGTAGACATAATCGGTGGCCCCATGGGCCGGGCGGCCCAACACCAGAGAGCCGCAAGGCTGAACTCCTCGGAGTTTCCGTAGAATCCGTGGACCCGAACTCTAATAGTCCGGCAGCGCAGCAATTGCGCAAGCTCTCTCTATGTCAGCCTCCTTGTCTCATCTACCGATCCGAGTACTCCCAATAGCAATTGACTTCCGCGAAGCGCATCGGAAGTTCATTGCCATCCCCAGGGCCGCAAGTACTTCTACAGAGTACTTTGCGGTTTTGCGGAATAGTGGGAACGGGCATAGAGCAGCGTGGCAAAGGTTTACGGTGAGGTGGATTCTCTCAAGTCCCTTCTGGTCGAACTCCGGGGCAATGGCATCCAATTTCTGAATTCGCTGGAGGATATTGAAGCATTTCGCGGCAGTTATTCAACCAGGATTAATGCAGCAAGGGTCCGGGCCCAGGAAGCGCTCCACCGAGAGAAAGAGCGTCTCAAAACTGTAATAAAGGAACAACAATCGGAAATTGAGCTTTCTTTAGGGAAACAAGAAGAATTGCTGAAAACAGAACTGGGCTCTGTCGGCAAGCAGCTTGCCGACCTGGAGCAGATTAGCACATCAAATCCCTTCAAATGGCTCTATACCCGAATGAGACGCTGGAAACTGGCGAGGCGCCTTTCATTACTAAGTGGATCCTTTGAAGAGCAAAAACGCAGACCCTTCCGGGATCTTATCAATCGGACCGCGGTTTTGGAGTCACGACTCCGAAACCGCGAAGTTGACCCACAGAAGCATTTCTACTCTGCCTTCCTGGACAATGAGCTATCGGATCTACGCAAGGCGAACCGCATCCTCAAGGGCTTGAGAAGCAATTATCTTGGCGCGGTGGGTGAGGCGCGCTGTTCAAGAGCTCGGAAAGCTTCCGGATTCCTACAAAATTATCAACGATTTTCGCGTCAGATTTCGAAATGAGGGTGCGCAGGTGGATCACCTGGTCATAGGGCCCACCGGTATCTTTCTGATTGAAACCAAGAACTGGAGCCAGCAATCCATCGAAAGCGTTAGCCTGCGATCGCCGGTGGAGCAGATTCGCAAGGCAAACAAGTTGGTCTACATTCTCCTGCGCGAGAGAACGAAATACGTCCGTTTATTTCATGATCACTGGGGTCAGAAAAGGATCCAAATCCGGAATGTTATTCTAATGATGAATCATCGCCCTGCGGCAGAATACGAATATGTTAAGATAGTTCTGCTTGAAAGGATCAATCGCTACATCCAATACTTTGAAGCGCAGCTGAGCGCCGCGGAAGTGGACGCTATAACAGAAATTCTGCTTTCGGAAATGCAGAATCGATGAGTCTTCCCTGGATGCCTGCAATTAACGGGCATTTCCGTTGATCGTCTCTTTCATGCTTCAAATGAATCTTGATTTTCGGCGAAAACCGCCGAGTACCAGGGTATTTGCAAACCGTGCCGCTGAGGCCATAGAGGCACACCATGTG
>JAGRNC010000745.1 GCA_020440935.1 Leptospiraceae bacterium
CAGTCAGGATAAAATCTCGATTATCATAAGCAAAGGATCCCTGGAAGGCATTTATCCGGGATTAATTATGGCCAACGGAGCCCGTGCGGAAGGAATGACGGTTAATCTATTCTTTACCTTTTTTGGGCTCGATGCTGTGGTCAAAAAAACTATGGACCATATTAAGGTGGCTACTGTGGGAAATCCCGGAATGCATATCCCAACGGTGATTGGAATGCTTCCCGGAATGTCGGGGCTTGCCACACTCATGATGAGTAAGCAAATGGAGGAGCTGGATATTCCCACGATTCCGGAGTTCATTGAAATGATCGCTGACACGGGCGCCGGGATGTATGGTTGTAAGGCCTCCGTAGATATGTTCAAGCTAAAGCAAGAAGACTTCTGCGAGCAGATTACTGAAATCATTACCGTCGGGCAATTCTACGAAATGGCCCATGGCGGGCAGATTGTCTTTACTTGATCCTGAGGGCGCAGAAAAGGCTGCGAAGGCGGCCTTCTCTGACTCGCGCCTTGCAAAGGAATTCGCCTGGATTATGGTTTAGTTGCGAAGGGCACTGGATTGACCAGAGAAATAATTTCGCAAACTGTAAACGATTCCCGGCGCTTCCTTCTTCATTCCGTACTCCACAAGCCAGTCCGGCACCAGCGAAAGTCCTGGATCGAATCGCACCTGATAAATAATCAAAGTGCCCTGATCTGAAGGAAATAGACGCCACGCGCCTTCATTGACTTTAATGGACCCGTCCACTCGATTCCAGCGCAGCCCCAGTATATCTGGATAGAACACCGTATCGTTAAGGGACCACCGATCATCCATGGGCCATGGAAAATCAAGTACGGAGTAATAGCGCGCATGGTTGCCGTTTCGGTATCGCTCTTTATTTTCTTTTACGCTCTTAAATATGCGCGTAGAAAGTTTGTTGTCTGTCAGGGCGGCATAGACCTGCTGCGGAGTGGCGTTTATATGCCCGATAACCGTTACGAGTCCCACTGTGTCGCCCCCTCGATCCAGGGTGGCCCGGACTTCGGAGCCGGTTGGTAGCGAGCTAAAGTTTCCCGGCTGCAGACTGGAAGGCTCGATGGCGTAAGCTGCTGTGGCAAAAATCCAGCAGAAGGCCAGGGCGATTGCTTTCATAGCCGGAATGTTGCATCGGTTTTCTTTCAGTTGCATGTCATACTCGTTAGCTTTTGTGGACTGATTCGAATTCCCAACTCTGGATTCGGCAGATGAATGGAAACAGTTACTGGACGAGATGCCGCTGGCTTCCCAGGTCCAGTGCGCCATCGCGCGTTCGAATGGTGGACTCCACCAGATCGCCATCCTTTAAATACTGGCTTCGATCGAGTTGTTTTTTGACAAATAGCCGATTTCGCGCCCCTGGGCTCAGAAAAATGGCGGCCAACCGCTGCACCAGGGCGGATGGAGCCTGCATGGCGACCCCGGAAGGGGTGCCGGTAAGCACCAGATCTCCAGGATGCAGATCCAGAATCGTCGACAGCTCTGAGATCGTTTCTTCCGGACGATAGATCATTGCATCGGCCCCGGACGA
>JAGRNC010000746.1 GCA_020440935.1 Leptospiraceae bacterium
AGTACCCGATTCCAGGTATATTGCGGTTGTTCTTCCGATTTTAATTCGGGCATAGTCTTCGGTCTGACTCCACCTTGCAATGCGGCTACTGGATTCGATGGCTGCTTTTCGCTGAAAGGCTGGAAGCTTCCCCAGCGCTGGAAGGGCAGCGAATGCATTCCAGATTCGCAAAGCCTCCGCTTTCAATCCTCTTTGAAAAAGTCGATCTGCGGCCACCATTTCCATAGGTGCCTCTGCGGCCTCGGGAACGTGCACTTCGTAGGATTCCAGGGGTTCAAAAGAAATTCCATAGGCGGAGATCCAGAATCTTCCTTCTGTATCCGGTATTACCCATTCGCTTTGAACAGAGCCCCGATCCTTTTGCAGACGCGATAGGGATCCCTTCCAGAATTGGACTTCTCCGTTGATCCACGGTCTGCGAAGCAGCGGATCCAATTCCTTTTCGCCGTAAATATTTGTGACAAAAAAGCAAGAAGCGATGCACAAAACCAGAGTGTAGATACATCGATTCATTCCTTTCTTTTTTCGGATTCTCGTGGAACTGCTTGACGATTGTCTGCCTGAGAACGATTTTTCTCAGCGTATGCCCGATCAGAAACAGGTATTTCAGAACATAAAAATGATTGTGAAGCCCTTTCTCAATTTGATGGTTTCTATTGAGAAGAAAGGATTGCAGAATATTCCGGAAAAAGGCGGAGCAATTCTTGTGGGAAACCACCGATCGGACATGGATCCATTCATTGTGGCATCCGTAGTACCTCGCTATATTTCGTGGATTGCGGCAGAGTACACCGAACGTATCCCTATTTTCAAGAATCTAATTCGTGAAACGGGCGTTATACCCATGGACATCAGCGGTAATGTCACAGTTTCTTCTATCAAACGTTTAATGGGAGTGCTTAAGTCCGGAGAATTGCTGGGGATCTTTCCGGAAGGCCACGATTATATGGTGCAAAACGACTTCGCGGCTCCCATGGTCTCCTTCCATTCTGGATTTGCCATTTTTGCATACCGAGCCCGGGTACCGATCATTCCGTTTTCCTTGATTCCGCTGGAAGAAGAAATTGAAGCAATGCCGGTTCCCACGCAATTACGTCAACTGATGGGGCTGCCCGAAGAGGTGTGTAACATTCCACAAAGATCCAATTACAAAAAGGTTCGCGTGGTATTTGGCGCTGGTCTGGAACCCGAAGAATTCACAACCAGGCCAGAGAAGGAAGCGCTTCCTTACATCCAGGACCGAATACGCGACGCCATGCTCCAGCTGCAGACAACCGAAGGTCTGCTAACAAACGATGAAGCCAAGACAGAAGCCATTACTGCGTAACCTGGTTCCGCACCAGATTGTCCGACTGGTTCCCTACGGGCTTGCCCTGGCCCTTGCATTGCTACATCTTCTGGTGTGGTTTCGCTTAAAAATCCTGGAAGATAATCGCAGGGAATTCGAGCTGCAAAAGCTCGCTTCCGAAACGGACAAGATTGTACAGCAGAAGATAGATAACTATAACGGACAGTTGTTGGCCACGGAGGCCCTATTTCGAGGAT
>JAGRNC010000747.1 GCA_020440935.1 Leptospiraceae bacterium
GCTCTTTTCAGTTGTATATGTAATGATCGTATACCCGATCGTTGGTAGCTGGGAATGGGGCGGTGGATGGCTGAATGCCGATTCTTTCGTAGCCAAATTCGGTAGCGACTTTATCGACTTCGCCGGTTCTACTCTGGTGCACTCTGTGGGCGGATGGGCCGCTCTGGCCGGAATTCTGGTCCTTGGACCACGCCTTGGAAAATACGTCAACGGCGGAATCAACCCGATCATGGGACACAGCATGCCTCTGGCTACCATTGGTATGTTCCTACTGTGGCTGGGATGGTTCGGATTTAACGGCGGTTCCGTTCTTTCTGCCGATCCTGCTGGTGTGTCTTTTGTTCTGGTAACTACTTCACTGGCAGCCGCTTGCGGAATTGTAGCTGCTGTTGCTACTGCGATGATCATTACGAAATCGCCTGACCTTTCCATGGCCCTTAACGGCGCTCTGGCCGGTCTGGTTGGTATCACCGCTGGAGCAGACTCGGTTTCTATCATGGGTTCCGTTTATGTCGGACTTTCGTCTGGCGCTCTGGTAGTAGTATCCGTTCTGCTTCTGGACAAGATCAAGATCGACGACCCGGTGGGCGCGGTTTCTGTGCACCTCGTGTGTGGTATCTGGGGAACCCTTTGTGTGGGTATCTTCGGTGGAGGAACCTTCATGGCTCAGCTGATTGGCGTTCTGGCTGCTGGAGCATTCTGCTTCCCGGCTGCGCTGATTCTGTTTCTCGCACTCAAGTTCACTACTGGAATTAGAGTAAGCGAAGAAGAAGAACTGAAAGGTCTGGACCTGGGCGAACATGGCCAGGAAGCATACGCTGGATTCCAGATCATCCATACCAAGTAAGCGGGAGCGAAGGAGAATAGGCTATGAAAATGATTAAAGCCGTCGTCCAGCCACACAAGTTGAAGGATGTTAAAGATTCCCTCGCAAAGGCTGGAGTGACTAAAATGACAGTAAGCACGGCCGTGGGATGCGGACAGCAGAAAGGTTTCTCCGAAACCTACCGCGGTGTGATCACAGAAGTAAACCTTCTGAACAAAACAGTGATTGAGATCGCTGTGAACGAAGACTACGTTGATGCAACTGTGCAGGCCATCATTGATGGAGCTCGCACAGGAAACATCGGAGACGGAAAGATCTTCATCACCGAACTCAAGGAAGCTATCCGAATCAGAACCGGAGAGAAAGGAAAGGACGCCATCGGCTAATTCCTACCGGAGCCCCGCAGGGGCACGATTCGAAAAGCAAGGGCCTCGCCAGAAATGGCGGGGCCTTTTATTGTACAGGAAGGAGTCGTGGATGGCCTGGGATTCGCATAATTTGCGGTTCGGCGCGGATCGCAGAATCAGGCCGAACAAATGGTGATCCACGTCTTCCAGTTATGCCATCCGTCTTTCCCGTTGCTTTTCTCGATGAAACAGCCGACTCGGGGATCGATACTGTTCGGAAGCAGCGGACAGGTTAAGGCCGTAATGGATGTGTTCGAAAAAACCAGGAAGCAGAATACCGTCATTGAAGGCGTATAGAGAAATAGAAA
>JAGRNC010000074.1 GCA_020440935.1 Leptospiraceae bacterium
GAAAAGAGGACAATGTTTGCATCTGCTTCTTTGGCGAGGGAGCCGCAAACATCGGCGCCTTCCACGAAGGCCTGAACCTGGCCAGCCTTTGGAATCTACCGGTCATTTTTATCTGCGAAAATAATCATTACAGTATGGGAACGCCGGAGTATCGCTCCCTTTCGGTGGCTGACGTTAGCATACGCGCCGTAGCCTACGATATGGCTAGAGACCATTTCAGCGGCGGCGATGTGCTCGAGGTAGAACGCAAAGTAAAGGAATACGTGGATGCGGCCCGTTCCGGCGAAGGCCCTGCGCTATTAGAGATCAGCACTTACCGATTTCGCGGGCACAGTATGTCGGATCCCGCCAAGTATAGAACGAAAGATGAAGTAGAAACGTACAAGAAGATGGATCCCCTCCGTCGCGCTTACGACACTCTTACCGAAAGCGGTATACCGGAGAAGGATCTGGCGCGAATCGAATCCGATGTTAATAGTAGGATCGAACAGGCCATGGAATTTGCGGAAAGCTCGGAGGCGCCCGCCCATTCCGAACTGTACAACGATATCTACGCCCCTTAATTCAGGAAGCAAAATGGGAAATGTAAAGATCAGCTATCGCGAAGCCATCCGACGAGCCCTGTTCGAAGAAATGAAAAGGGATCCGGACATATTCTTAATGGGCGAAGAGGTGGGTCACTACGAAGGGGCTTACAAAGCAACGCAGGGGCTTCTGGACGAATTCGGAGAGGATCGAGTGGTGGACACTCCCATTTCCGAGCAGGGCTTTGCCGGCGTGGGCATTGGGGCTGCCATGTGTGGCCTTCGCCCAATCATCGAATTTATGACCTGGAACTTTTCGCTGGTGGCTTTTGACCAGCTTTACAATAACGCAGCAAAGCTAAACTACATGAGCGGCGGCCAATTCCCCATTCCTGTAACATTCCGCGGACCCGGCGGCGCCGGAGGAATGCTGGCCGCGCAGCATTCGCAGGCGCTGGAATCGCTCTATTTACATTGTCCGGGGCTAAAACTGGTAATGCCTTCCACGCCGTACGATGCGCTGGGTCTATTAAAGACCTCCATTCGGGACAACAATCCTGTGGTATTCATCGAAGGCGAAGTACTCTATAACGTTACCGGCGAAGCCCCGGAGGAAGAATACCTGCTACCTCTGGGAGTGGCGGATTTGAAAAGAAAAGGAAAAGACTTCAGCATCATTTGCTGGTCCAGGGGGTATCATTTTGCTCTGGAGGCCATGGAATCCATCGAAAAGGCCGGCTACGACCCAGAAATCCTGGATCTTCGTAGTCTGCGTCCCATGGATGAATCGGCCATCTATGAAACTGTGCGAAAAACAGGCCGGGTGCTCATCATCGAAGAATCCTGGCCCAGGGCATCGGTGGGATCGTATGTGGCCGACCTGATCCAGAGGAATTGCTTTTACGATCTACAATGTCCGGTACTTCGCGTAAGCCAGGAAGATGTGCCCATGCCCTATGCGCGAAACCTGGAAATGTCCAGTCTGCCGAACCCCACCCGCATTATGGCTGCGGTCGAGGAGCTCATGTCCTGAGGATAGTCTATGGCAAATCTAATTGAACTAACGCAATTATCACCCACCATGAGCGCCGGCACTTTTGTGCGATGGACCAAGCAAAAAGGCGATGCTGTGGAACCCGGGGATGTAATCGCCGAAGTCGAAACCGACAAAGCGGTAATGGAGATGGAAGCCCTGGATTCGGGCATCCTGCTGGCCACCCTGGCCGAAGAAGGCGATCAAGTGCCCGTAGGCGCGCCGCTGGGCATTCTCGGCGAAGTAGGCGAAGAGATTTCGGAGATTCTGGAAAAAGCCAAAAAAGACCTGGAAAAAGCCCGTCAATCCGGTGGTGCGGAGGAGTCTACGTCGTCCGACGGAGATTCGGCAAGCCAGAACGGAGAAGCGCAAGATAACCAGCAAGAAACGAGTTCCACCTCGCAAGCCCAGGACGGCGACGGGAGCAGCCCCGATAGCTCATCGCAAGGTAAAGAAGCCTCGCAAAGCTCCGGGACCAGCAGCTCAGCCAGCCCCGCCACCCGATCCAGCTCTGGCCGAAGGGCGGCATCGGTAAAAGTGAGCAGCGCAGAAAATCCAATATTGAACGCTCCCGCCCAGAACGGACTCATCGCCCTACCTTCGCACCAGATTCTTTACAAAGCCAGCAAGCAAGGCTTTCGCGCCACTCCTCTGGCAAGGAAAGTGGCCGCCGAGAATAAGATTGATCTTTCAGTAGTGGAGCCCACCGGCCGCGGAGGAACCATCAGCGAAGATGATGTGCGCAAAGCAATGAAGATGCGCCCTGTAGCCGGCGCAGGAATTGAAGTTAGGCCAGATCGAAAAGTCCAGCTTTCAAACATGCGCCGAGTCATCGCGGACCGATTGCACGATGCAAAAAACAATATACCGCACTTTTATCTCACGGTAGAATACAACGCAGGAGCTCTGTACGATCTAAGAAAGAATTTAAATGCCGATCTTGCAGCCGTGGCGGGCGAAGAATCCCATCGTTTTTCCATGAACGATTTAATCACCCGGGCAGTAGCGCTCAGCCTGCAACGGCATCCGGTGGTAAACAGCTCCTGGCGAAACGATCATGTACTGGAACGAGGCTCCATCGATGTGGGCATTGCAGTGGCCATTGACGGAGGCTTAATTACTCCGTACGTCCGCAATGCAGACCAGGTCAGCCTGATGCAACTTTCCAAAACTGCCGCCGATCTGGTGGAAAGGGCGCGAAGCAGAAAGCTCAAACCCGAAGAATTCTCCAACGGTACTTTTACGATTTCTAACCTTGGAATGTTTGGAATCAAAGAGTTCTCCGCCATTATCAATGAACCGGAGGCTGCCCTTCTGGCCGTGGGCGGTTTGTTTGACAAGCCTGTAGTCAGCGAAGGGAACATTATTATAGAAAAGACCATCACCATGACATTGAGCTGCGATCATCGGGTCATCGACGGCGCCGAAGGGGCACGATTCTTACAAACGCTTAAAGGCTTTATTGAAAACCCATACACTCTAATTGTGGGTTCATGATTCGTTGCTTCCCTCTTGTTCTCGTTTTGTTCGCTTTCTGCGGAGATCCACTGGAGGAGCCGGCAGTGGCCAAATACCGGGAAGGACTAAAGGCCGATCAATTGCAAGGCTTTGATGCCTATGCCAGAAACAACTGCCATGGCTGTCACGGTCTCAATGGCGACGGAACAGGCCCCCTAAATGCCGGCCATCGCTACTCCATTCCTGACTTCAGAAATGCCGATACTTTCCGTAATGGTTCCGATGTGTCTTCGATTCAACATTCCATCGAATTTGGGGTAAAGAACGGCAAAACAGGCATGCAGGCCTATCAGAACATCCCGGTGGAGAAACGAGAGAAGATCGCGGAGTATATCCATTCGCTGGCAAATCCATGAGCCTGGAAAAATCAATAATCCAAAGACTTCTGGAGTCTTTTCTCCCGCCCTGGACCGAAAGGGTGGGCTTCCCTCCATCAAGGCCAGAAATGGCAGCCATATTTCCGCCCCGGACCAGCCCGATTCCCATGGATCTTGCCCCATCATCGAGTCTGGACGGCATCTACATCGATGGAGAGGATTCCCCGGCCGATTCCAGACAACTTACGATTCAGCTGGAAACCCTGGCGCCCGGCGGTATTGCTGTTATGACCCTGTCCCGGGAATATTGGACCGTGGCCGGACTGCGGCAGGCCTGCGAAGGCACCGGATTTAGAATCCTATTTTTGAGCCGAGTAAAAAGCGCACAGAAGGTACGTTTTACCCGAGAAGGTTTGCCCGTGCCGGCCTCCTGGTGGGCACGAATCTTCAATGCGAAGAGACTGGCCAGCTTCCCGGCCCTCTCTTTTCGCAGCGGTAAGGCATTGTTTGTAATACTACAGAAGCGATTCAGCCCATCGCTTTCCAGCCGTTCTGGAATTAGCGTTGTAACTCTCATGCCCGAAGACCGCTCCCGCGCGGCAGCCATGCTGGTGCGCTGGGATAGCTTTTTGCGCGAAAAAGGATTTGATGAGGCGCAGCTCGTCTATGTCGAAGACAATCCTCTGGACCCGCCGGCTATGGAACTATACGCCGATTCCATTCGCAAAGTAGATCATTATCGCCCCACCGGGCCCTACGGCGCCCTTCGATCTGGACTGGCATTTTGCAAAGGTAGGAAAGTGATCGTCGATTTTTCCAGGGGCGAGGTAGATCCGGCCCTCTGTATGCCATTGCTCAATCGTTATCTAGAAGCGGAAAAGGCCATGGGAAAGGATCACTTTGTGGTCCAGGCCATCGACTATCGGATGCGCCATCCCTATGGATGGATCAAAAGTCTGATTCTCCGTCTAATCGCAGGAACGAATTATCCGGATTCGCCCATCCGAATCTATCCGGCCCGCACAGCAGCACTACTTGCCGATTTGCATCCGGAAGAAGTAAAACGTTATCCGCTTCTGCTCTCCATGACAGTAAAGCGAAACGGGGGCAAGTTCCTGAACGAAAGAGTCAACGTCAAATCGGGGGCCAATGCTCTTTCGCTTACCCTTTTTGGTATGATACTGAATTATTTGCGGCTTCGCGCGGGAAAGCTCATTGGATATCTGGCTCTGTCAGCGATCGCGCTATTTTCGCTTCCTTCGCTTCATGCCGCCGAGCAATCCGTTCGGGCTGCGCTAAAAAAAGAAGTCTCCCTTCAATGGGTGATGTCGGGCACGGAAGTTTTACTCCGTGCTCGACCGGCTATGGTACGCGATCCCGGTCATTTATTTGCATCGGGATATCTGGTGCGCGCCCTACCCGGTTGGGAAGATTCACTGAACGGCTACAAGAATCGATTTCTGGAATCAGGACTGTGGCGCTGGGCAATGATGCTTTTTCAGGCCACCCTGGCATCCTATCTGTTTTATATTCTGGCAAGTTTACTTCTGTTTAGAAGGCCCGGGCATCGCGCATGGATTATTCTGTTCTATGCCGCTCACCTGCTGGCTCTACTCCTATGGATTGGATGGGGGATGCATGATACCATCGTAGCCCAGTTGGAATCCGGATTGGATCAGATGTCTTCTTTGCTGCACCCTTCCGCACAATTTTGGCAACGAAGCCTGTTTTTTTTGCCTGCATTGGCGCTGGAAGCCGCGACAGCTGTCGTAGTCCTATTTCTTTTTCGTCGAAAATACTTCTGAAACGATTACGCCGCATACGATGAGCGCTGCACCCAGGCTTTCAGTCCAGCCCAGAAATTCTCCTAGAATTAGAAATGCGAATACTCCGGCAAAGACCGGCTCCATCGCATAGAGCAAAGAAGCCCGCGCTGGCGATGTTTCCCGCTGGTATCGCACCTGCAGAAATACTGTACCAATAGTGGCCGGAATAGCCAGATATAGCAAACCCAGCCATTGCAGCCAATTCCAATCGGGCCAACCGGCGCTACCATAGTCTTTATCCATGCCCAGATAGGAAGCCGCTGCTGCCGCCACCGATGTAGCCAGTATCTGGAAGAAGGTCAGATCCAGGGCATTGTAGTGGCGGGAAAACACATCCAGCATGACGATCAATAGCGCAAAGCTGTAGGCGCAGCCCACGGTGAGGAAATCGCCGATGTTCCAGTTTCCTCCTGCCGGAGATCCGAGCAGAAAGTAAGCGCCCGCCAGAACCAGTAAGAGACCTGCATAGGCGCTACCAATCACCCGACGCCGGAGTATAAATATCTGCATGGGAAATGTGAAAAGAACCAGAAGCTGCGTGATAAATGCCGAACGGGCCGGTGAAGTATATACCAGACCTTCCGTTTGCAGCCCATAGCCGGCAAATGATACCAGGCCTAGAACCAGGCCAACGAAGATCCCATGGCGACTCGCTTCAGAGGCCTTCCCTACCCCCGGCGGCGCCGTTTTGTATTCTGCCCACCGGCACCAGATGTAATAGGGAGCAAAGCCCAACGCCGCCAGGCCAAACCGAAGAGCAACCAGGCGATACGGAGCGATACCTGGTACCAGAACATCGATGGCTACAAATGTGCCGCCCCAGAAAAGAGCACACAGCAACAACATGAAATCGGCGGTGTACTTCCGGGCCACGAAAATCAATTGCCCGGTTAGAGCAACATGCGTCATCTGAAAAAATGTTTGCACCGCTGGACTGGATCATCCTTGGACTTTATCTACTTCTTGCCCTGGTTGCCGGTCTTGCATTGAGCAAGAAAGCTTCCAGTAGCATGGAATCCTACTTTCTGGCGGACCGAAATCTACCCTGGTGGTGGCTGGGAACATCCATGGTGGCCACTACATTTGCCGCCGATACGCCGCTGGCCATTACCGGGATAACAGTGAAACAGGGAATCTCCGGTAACTGGTTCTGGTGGTCCTGGGCTTTGAGCTACATGGCCGGCGCCATTTTCTTTGCCCGCAAATGGCGAAAATCGGAAGTCCTGACCGATATCGAATTCATTGAATTGCGATATGGCCAGGGCGAAGGCTCCTTTTTGAGGTTGTTCAAGGCCGGCTATATGAGCCTGGTAATGAATAGTATAATCCTTGGCTGGGTATTTCGCGCCATGGCCAAGATTACCACTCCCTTTGTGCGCTGGAATGAAATCCTTTCGCCGGAATTATACCAGGGGTTGCTCGCGCACTGGCCTTCGATTCTTCTATTTCAAACCGATGGCTATAGCGCCATTGCAAACATGAACCATA
Source organism: Leptospiraceae bacterium (assembly GCA_020440935.1). Classification (GTDB taxonomy): domain Bacteria; phylum Spirochaetota; class Leptospiria; order Leptospirales; family Leptonemataceae; genus UBA3465. Next base: position 6,707 of record JAGRNC010000074.1, read on the forward strand.
CAATAACGCTGCTCTTGCTCTTTGCCGGAGTCGTGGTATATTCCATCTTTGGCGGGATTCGGGGCGTAATCCTCACCGACTTGCTTCAGTTTGGCATGGCTATGGCCGGATCGTTTGTGTTCGCCTATCTGGCCGTGGACTACGCAGGAGGCATGGAAAACATTACTCGCACTATTTCGCAATCCTCCCCTGCCAGCGCTGCGCATCTGGACCTATTTCCGGATTTTACGACCACTACCATTTCATTGTTTGCTGTGTATTTTCTGGTTCAATGGTGGAGTCAGTATTTTTCGGACGGCTCGGGATACCTGGCGCAGCGAATGAACACTGCAAGAAGTCCAGAAGATGCTACCCGCGGATCGCTATGGTTTGTATTCGCTAATTTCATGCTCAGAACCTGGCCATGGGTTGTGGTTGGCCTGGTTACTCTGGCCGTCTTTCCCATGGCCGACGGATCGGCTACGGACCTGGCGGCGCATTGCCAGGAGCTGGCCGCTACCGTACCGCAATTCGCGCCCCACGATGCGAGCATCGTATGCGCAGACCCGGAAATGGGATACCCCATTCTAATGAAGTATGTCCTTCCGGTAGGATTGCTGGGTTTCGTATTCGCCGGGCTTATGGCCGCCTTTATGAGCACGGTGGATACGCACATCAACTGGGCCGGATCGTATCTGGTAAATGACATCTACCTTAGATTTATAAACCGCACCGCAGATCCCAAACAGCAGGTTCGCGCAAGCCGATTGTCCGTGTTCACCGTTGCGGCGATTTCTATGTTTGTGGCCGGACAAATTGGAAGTATCGAAGCTGCGTGGAAGTTTCTAATAGCGCTTGCGGCGGGCATGGGGCTTCCACAACTGCTGCGCTGGGTATGGTGGCGCGCCAATGCCTGGACCGAGATTTCGGGCATGGGAGCCTCCCTTCTCCTGACCATCGTTCTATATGCAAGCTATCCGTATCTACAGGGACAATTCGGATGGGGCGAGTTGCAGGCCGAGTATGCGCTGCTCTTTACCGCAGTGGGCTCGGGGCTGATTTGCATCCTGGTAACCATGCTCACGGCGCCTACGCGAAATGCCACTCTGGATGCTTTTATACAGAAGGTCCAGCCGTCCGGATTCTGGAGAGGGGATTCTAGGGCACGCGCGGAATTCTACCACGATTGCAGCCTCTGGCTTACCGGCAATGTGGCCATCCTGGCTGGAATGCTGATTCCAGGGTATCTGATGCTCGGACGCCCTGGGGCGGCCCTGGTTTGCGCTCTGGTAGCTCTTCCGGCGGCGCTCTTCACCCACCGACTATGGAAAGGCCGTCCGTGATCAGGATTTCTGTAATTCTTCCAGCTTCTGGCGAATCTTTCCGTTTCGCTCATTTCCCGGATCCAGCCGCTCGGCGGTTTCCAGCATGCGGCCGGCACGCTTGAAATTCTTCAGCCGCATGTAGATGTCGGCCAGAAATAGATGCACGTGAGGATCCTCGGGCTTTCGCAGTCGCAGTCGCTCCGCAAAGTCCGCGGCCTTTTCAAATTCGCCGGCCTTTCGATAGAAACTGGCCGATGCAAAGATCATTTCCTCATCTTCTGGGCGCAATACCGAATATCGCTCCGAATAGATGGCCGCCTTCCAGTAGACTCCCAGCCTTGTGGCCAGCGATGCCATCTTTCGATACAGTGGATCAATCTCCGGCGAATCGGTGGCAATTTCTTCCAGCAGGTCCAGGGCCCCTTTCAGATCGCCGTCGCCTTCTTTCTGACGCGCTTGCAGGTATTTCTCTTTGTTCGAACCAGAAAGCACCGCGGCCTTGGCGGGCCAGTCCTCTTCTCTGTAGCCCAGACGAAGCAGCGAAAAGTCATCCATTAACTCGCCGGTGTTCTGGATTAGATAGAAGATGGCTTCTAAATCGCCTTCCGCTTTCTCAACGTGCTTGAGGAATAAGGTTTCGTCTTCGTTTATTATGCGTTGGCCGTCGGCGGTTTCGCCCATGACGAGATCGTCCTTTCCGTCCGATCCCACAAAGATCACATCGCCTGGCTGCAGCTGTAAAGTTTCCAGGTGAATGTTTCCCTCTACGCCGGTGGTTCCCAGCTTACGATAATAATTCTTCTCTTCGATAAAACTTGCGCCCTTGTTTCTAAATAGGACTGCAGTGGGATGCTCTGCATTAATAAAGTACACCAGCCCGGAGGCCTCATCCACCAGACCAAATATTCCTGATATTAGCATGGATCCGTCGAAGCTCTCGAAAACTGTGTGTAACTCGATGAACGTATTCTTGAGCCACTTCTCTGGATATCGGTCCCGCTCCACCGGAGACATGCGAGTACGTTCGATGATGGATTCCATTACGGAACCAAGCACTAGAGCGCCGCTCGCGCCCTGCATCGATTTACCCATGGCATCTACATTAAAAAAGAAGGTGTATGCTTTGGACTGCAAATAGATACGATGCGCGCCGCAAAGGTCGCCGCCGATCCGCTCCTTCCAGTGCTTGAACTCAAAGGACTTCTTCTGTTTTAGAATAAAATCCACCGAAACCGGCCCTTCCGGAACTGTGTTTGTTCCCAGGGGCTTGATCAACAGCGAAGTAAGGAAGTAATCGCCATCCTGCTGATGTTTCAATTCGCGTACCGATTTTAAAGTTTCTTCTAATTCGCGGGTCCGCTCCTGTACCTTTTCTTCCAGTTTGTCCGCATAATCTCTAAGTTCTTTTCGCGCTCCACGAATAGAATGCACCATGTCATTGAAGCTGCGGGACAGAAAACCCAGTTCATCTTCGATGGTAACCTGCAGCTCCACATCCAGATCGCCGTCGTTTACCCGACGAACTCCGCTGAGCAAGGAATGAAGGGGTCGCAAAAGCGCCGTATAGAAGAACAGCGGATAGCCGAGCACCACTACCGCAATAATAACCAGAATAACAATAATGAAGCTTTCGGCCTGCGGATGCATAAAGTGGCGGTAGGTGAGATAATCGTAGCCTACTTCATGAATTCCGCCTTCGCGATACACTAGATACGATACAATTCGCTCTCCTCCGGGCAGCGTGCGGTAGATGCGATCGCCTTCGCCGTACATGGGAGTGAGGTACTGTAGCACGCCCTTCTTTAAATCTTCTCCCTGGAGATCGCTTTTACTGACGTATTCTTTCATCCGATCGATAATGGGCTGAATCGAGT
>JAGRNC010000748.1 GCA_020440935.1 Leptospiraceae bacterium
TCTTCTTTGCTGGAATGGTCTTTCTCTTTTTCGTTACTACACTGGTGGTTTGCTTCGAAGACTTTTTTGCGGCCACGATCTTCGCTTTCGCCGAGCCCTTTTTTACGGATTTCTTTTTGGCCGTAGACTTCTTCTTTTTAGATGCGCTCATAGTCCGGCCTCCAGAGCACCAAAAATGGACGGCTGCTTCTTGAGTTGGCCGGACGGAGCTGCACTTGCGCCATCGATGCCCATACTTTCGAGCCAGGCCTCAAATTCCGCAGACGGTCGAAGCCCCAGAAGCTTTCGAATGTAGAGTGCGTCGTGAAACGAGGTGCTCTGGTAATTTAGCATGATATCGTCGGCGCCGGGAACTCCCATGATGTAGCTAACCCCTGCCGTTCCCAGCAAAGTGAGCAGAGTGTCCATGTCATCCTGATCGGCCTCGGCATGATTCGTGTAACATACATCCACGCCCATGGGCAAACCGAGCAGCTTTCCGCAGAAATGATCTTCTATTCCTGCGCGAATGATCTGCTTTGCATCGAATAAATATTCGGGACCAATAAAACCGACTACAGTATTGACCAGCAGCGGATCGTAATGCCTGGCGAGGCCGTATGCGCGAACCTCCAATGTTTGCTGATCAATGCCATGATGGGCATCCGCCGAAAGAGCGCTTCCCTGCCCGGTTTCAAAATACATTACATTATCGCCCACTATGCCGCGCTTTAGATCCAGAGCCATATCGCGCGAATCTTGAAGCATGGAAAGCTCCACCCCAAAGCTACGATTCAATGCCTCCGTTCCTCCAATGGATTGAAACACCAGGTCCACGGGAGAGCCTGCTTTCATGGCTTCCATGGTTGAAGTGACATGGGTAAGAATGCAGGTTTGCATGGGTATGGAGTATTCCTGCCGTAAATGGTCCAGAAGCTCCAGCAGTCTTCGCACCATTGGTAGATTGTCGGTGGCGGGGTTTATTCCGATCACTGCATCGCCGCAGCCATACATCAGTCCATCGAGCGTACTTGCGAGAATCCCTTTTTCATCGTCCGTGGGATGGTTCGGCTGCAATCGCACGGATAAGGTGCCGGGGGCGCCAATGGTTGTGCGAAAGGATGTAATCACTTTGCATTTCTGGCTCACCAGGATCATATCCTGGATTCGCATGATCTTACTAACTGCGGCTGCCATCTCCGGAAGAATTCCGTAGCGCAATGATTTCAGGATTGGCGTAGTGACCGCCTCAGATAATAGCCATTCGCGAAATTCGCCGACGGTAAGATTGGCAATAGGAGCGAAGGCATCCGCATCGAAATCGTCGAGGTTCAAACGGCTCACATTGTCTTTCTCCGGAGGGATCAATGGTTCCTCCAGGAAATCTTTCAGCTGTATCTCCGACAGCAAGAGCTGCGCGGCCACTCGCTGCTCTGCAGATTCTGCAGCAATCCCTGCCAGTTCATCCCCGGAACGCAAGGGTGTAGCCCTGGCCATGATTTCCGCCAGGTTCTGGAAGGAATAGCTCTGGTGACCCAGCTTTAGCGATCGTTGCATGGA
>JAGRNC010000749.1 GCA_020440935.1 Leptospiraceae bacterium
GAGCAAAGAAGATCACCTGGTCCTTTTAAATCATTGTAAGCTTCGCGAAATTCAATTCCTTTCTACGGCCTTTGATCTGGACAGTGTTGATTTCTTGATCGGTTTGGATCTCCCATATTGGAAAATTCCTTCTGGTGAGATCACACATGTTCCGTATCTTGAGAGGATCGCGGCCACCGGTAAGCCGGTATTCATTTCGACCGGTATGGCCTATCTGGGCGAAATAGAATTCGCTTTGGATCAATTTCTGAGGAATGGATATTCGCGCGAATTTATCACGATCCTACATTGCACCACCGATTATCCGGCCCGCTTTTCGGATCTAAATCTCAACGCCATCCGTTCTTTGCAGGCTGCATTCGGCACGGGGGTTGGTTATTCGGACCACTCGTCGGGCCTGGAGGCCTCGGTGGCCGCTGTGGCTCTGGGCGCGACAGTAATTGAAAAGCATTTCACTGTGGACCGAACACTACCGGGGCCCGATCATCGAGCCAGTCTGGAGCCCGATGAGTTGGCCGGTTTGGTCCGTGCCATTCGAAACGTTAGCGCCGCTCTGGGGGATGGACTAAAAGGTCCCACCGAGCCCGAACTGGCAAACAGGCCCATCGTTCGTAAGGGAATATACGCGTCTCGCTCAATTCAGGCTGGAGATTTGCTCGGCCCAGAGAACCTGGTCTGCAAGCGGCCTGTGGGTAAACTGCCAGCAGAACTCTGGAGCCGAGTGGTGGGAAAGAAAGCGTCGCGTGATTTTGCAATGGGCGAATCACTGGAGTTGTAGAGACCGAGAATGCGAAGAGTCTGTGTAGTTACCGGCAGCCGTGCCGAGTACGGATTACTTTTTTGGCTAATGAAAGGAATCCAGGACTCTGCTTCCCTGGAGCTGCAACTCATTGCCACGGGAATGCATCTATCGCCTGAATTTGGATTAACGTACAAGCAAATTCAGAGCGATGGCTTTCACATTGATCGGAAGGTGGAGATGCTCCTCTCGGCCGATACCCCTACATCAATTTCCAAATCGACAGCTTTGGGATTGATTGGGATGGGAGAAGCATTCGCCGAATTGACCCCGGATTTGATTGTGCTTCTTGGCGATCGATTTGAAATTCTCGCCGCTGCCATCGCGGCTACCTATCAGCGTATCCCCATCGCGCACATCCATGGCGGGGAGGCCACTTTTGGCGTCATAGATGAACCAATCCGGCACTCAATCACTAAGATGTCTCATCTACATTTTACTGCGGCGGAAGAATATCGCCGGCGTGTGATCCAACTGGGCGAGGATCCTTCCAGGGTGTATAACGTGGGCGCCGTGGGTCTCGACGGAATCCAGAAGCTAAAGCTATTGGACCGGGATACTCTCGGCAAGGACATTGGAGTAAACCTGCACCGACCAACGTTACTAATAACCTTCCATCCTGTTACCCTGGAACATTCTTCGGCCGATGATCAAATCCAGGCGCTCCTAAGCGCTCTAAATACTCGGGACTTCCAGCTAATTTTTACTCTACCGAACGCAGATACCGATGGTCGAG
>JAGRNC010000750.1 GCA_020440935.1 Leptospiraceae bacterium
ACTTCGGGATGCTCCACAAAGACATGCCCTAAAAATACAATGAAGAGACCCACCATCTCAAAGGTGGCGAATATGTATTTAAACTGGGATCGATATTTTCCTGTGCGGATCGTTAGAAAGGATACCAGGTAAACAACAAAGTAGAGCCCAATGCCGCCCAGGTAAAACAAGGTTTGCTGGAGACGCGCACTTCCGGTAAAAAAGCCTACTGCCGTTCCAAGAAGGAAAATGACAATTAGAAGAAGCCGTAGTTGACCTGTAAGACGCTCGCCTTCCGTCTCAAAGGCTAGTTGACGATCCATGAAAGTCCGATTTAGGACCGACCGCGGGAGAAGGCAAGCCGAACATCCTCTTCCGGATCTTCACCCGAACGATTCTGTCCATTTTGGGATCCCTGAGAGGGAACACTTTTTCCGGAACCATTGTGCCCGTTCGATTTTCCGTTCACCTTTTCTGCAGAATGACTGCCATTTGATGACTCGGCCCTGCCCTTTCTGGAGTCCGATGAGCGTCCGTTTGGGCTCTTCTTGCGGGAGCGTCCATTCGTTTCAGACTCTGCAACGATCTCTTCGGGCTCTTCGGCCAGAGACGATTCCTCCGGAATATCCTCCAGCAGTTCGCCAGTGCCATGAAAAAGCGGTAGGTTCATCAAAGTCTTTCTCAATTCCTGATGGTCTTTTCCACGATGGACGATGCGCATCCAGATAAAGTACAATGGAACACCGCCGAGCACCACGCCCAGTGCAATGAGGCACTCTACATAGGAATCGATTAAACTTGCGACTATGACAAAGACGGACACACCAATGAAAAATAGCGGAGTAACGGGGTACCAGGGAGTGCGGTAATGATCGCGTAGATCCGGGCGCTCCTTTCGAAGCTTCATCAATCCGATCACCGCCACTACTGGAAAGATGGCCAGCGCAAATCCCATGTAGGTCTGGATTTGTTCGTAGGTTCCGCTGATGATATAAATGATGGCAAGAAGGCCTTGCAATAGAAAGCTTACAACGGGTGTACCAAACTTTGGAGATATGCGCGCTGCCGCCTGGAAGAATAAGTTATCCCTGGCCATGGCAAAGTAAACGCGGGGACCAAGCATAATGTTGGCCGAAAGCGTAGACACAAGAATAAAGAAGAATCCAAGGTTAAAGAATGCAGTGACTTTTGCGCCAAACAAATTGCCTGCGCTCAAAGCAGCTACGGCTTTCTCTCCGGCCAGGTCACTGGCGGGAACGGCAAGAAAATATACAAGATTCAATAGAACATAGAGCGCCGTTGTAAGCAAAGTACCAACGATGAGGGCGCGGGGCAAAGTCTTGATTGGATCCTTTACTTCTTCCGCTAAATAGGCGGCGCTATTCCAGCCACTATAGGCATAGGCAACGTACAGAAGTCCCAGTCCCGTGCCGCCCCAGGCTACCGCATTTCCTGTGCTCATCGATTTGGTAACTGGAATCTGTTCTACGTAGAGCGCCACATAGAGACCTGCGCTAACGAATGCAAGCACCAGAGCGAGTTTAACTATGGT
>JAGRNC010000751.1 GCA_020440935.1 Leptospiraceae bacterium
TGCGATAGCGGCGATGGCCTCGCGCTTGAGGCCCGGAATCTGCATCATCCTTTGCTCCCTCCCGGCAGGTCCGTGGGAAATGACCTGCTGTTCGAAGAGGGACACCGTCTCTGGATTATCACTGGCTCGAATATGGGCGGTAAATCCACATTTCTGCGCACAGTGGGCATGAACCTGATTTTGGCACAGATGGGCGGACCGGTGCGGGCCGGCCATTTTCGGTTTAAGCCGGTGGCGCTTTATTCATCCATGCAAATTCAGGATGATCTGGCGCGTTCGGAGTCCTTGTTTTATGCCGAAGTGCAGAATCTGAAGGCCTTGCTCGAGCATCCCGTTCCCGTTCTATATTTCCTGGACGAGATGCTAAAAGGAACGAATCAGAAGGATCGAAACTTTGCATCGCGTAAGATTTTAGCTGCCCTCATTGAAAGGGGGGCTCGTGGTTTTCTTACTACCCATGATATGGATTTACCTTCCCTCAAGGAATCCTTTACAGAGCAGGTGCAACTGTATCATTTCCGAGAATCCTCATCGTCCCAACGCCTGGAATTTGACTTTCGATTGCATCCTGGATCTGTGGAAGGCACAACAGCGCTAACAATCCTGCGAAATGAAGGGCTACCGGTATGAGCGTTCTAGCAGCCATCGACATGGGCACAAACTCCTTCCACATGGTTGTGGTGGAGCCCAATGAGAGCGGAGGGTTTCAAATCCTCACCAGGGAAAAGGAAACCGTACGCCTGGGTAGTGGCGCCGGAGATCTGGAAACCATTACTCCCGAAGCCATGGAGCGCGCCATTGAATGCCTGAATCGATTCGTAAAGATAGCAAAAAGTAGAAACGCATCCATTCGGGCAGTGGCCACTTCGGCCGTTCGCGAAGCCCGCAATCGCACTGAGTTTCTCAAGATGGTCAAGAAGGCCACGGGTTTGCGAGTAGAAGTGATCCACGGTCAGGAGGAAGCCCGGCTCATTTATCTGGGCATTCTACAGGCCATTCCTGTATTTGATCAGCGAATCCTAATGATCGATATCGGCGGCGGCTCCACCGAGTATCTTATTGGCGCCGGCGGAGTTCCGGAATTTGCCAGTAGCCTTAAATTGGGAGCGATTCGACTTACGGATCGATTCTTTGCCGACGGACAGGTTCGATCGACTTCGGTGGAAGATTGTCGCTATTTCCTTCGTCTCAATCTTCTGGGTTTGCGGGCAGAAATGCCCGAGCCCATTCCGGAAATAGTCATTGGCTCATCGGGAACGGCCAGAACCATTCTGGAGCTTGTACAGAATCACATCCGTCACAACAGCGAACAACAGGAATTCACGGCTGCCGAGCTGGATCAGGTAGTCGAGTTGTTGCTCTCCTTGAAGACCAGGAAGCAGCGCGAAAGCAAGCTGGAATTGGACGATCGAAGATCTGACATTATCATCGCCGGCAGCCTTCTGTTGCAGGAGAGCTTCCGAATCCTTGAAATTCGAAAAATGACATTTTCCCCCTTCGCTCTTCGGGAAGGAGTGGTATTCGATTCATT
>JAGRNC010000752.1 GCA_020440935.1 Leptospiraceae bacterium
GTGATTTCCATTTGTTCGATTTCGGATCGATCGAAGTCCATGAAGCCGGCTGGAGTTTCCAGAGTGAACTGGTTCCCTTTTCGCTCAACGATGCGAGCCGATATTTCCTGCCCGCTCCAGAGGCGCACTTTTCCCGTAGTTCTTTCCAGTCGCAGGGCTTCCTGTCGCCTGCGTTGCAGATCGTTTTCGTTTTCGCGTTTCTGGCGACGTAATTCTTCCGGGCTCAGTTTTTCCGGGCCGGTTTCTGTTTTCTCTTCTAAGGATTTCTGGAGCTCCTGCTCGCGCTTCTCTTTAAGTTCTTCCTCGCGGCGCTTGCGGTCTTCTTCGCGCTTCTTTTTAAGCTCTTCTTCGCGCTTCTTTTTTTCTTCTTCTTTCTTTAATGCAACCAGCTTAATTTGCTGGGCTTTATCTTCGGTGCGGGAGAAATAGAAGATTGTAGAAATGGTAGACTTTGGCAGAAGTTGGACGGTACCATCGTCGCCCACAAAGTTCACTGCAGAGATTGTCTGACTGCTTACGTTTCCTTCCAGCCGCTCGCCGCTGCGCAGTATGACCAGATCCGCAAAAGCCGGCGCAGAAAGACCGTAGCCCACGCCCAGAGCGAGCGCGAATGCTTTCTTTTCTGTCGTTGTCATAAGCCCAATATTCCCCTACATAGTTAGACGAAGCAAAACCGAAGTATGTTTCCCGGAAAATCGGCCGTTTCCTTTAGAGGCAGCCCCTTGCTTTTTTGAGCCGGCCTTCGCGACTTAATCTGGCGATGCAATGCTGCAAGCCAAATCCTGGGAGCGTCTCCGCGAATAAGCCGTCCATTCCGTTAAACGAATCAGTTAAAGCCGAAATGCAGTCGCTTTGTAACGCGCACTACTTCAATCGTGCCTCCGCTAATTTCGATCTCTTTTCCGTTTGCATCAATGAACTGCGCCCTGGCCGGACCGCCCTGAGGGTTAAAGAATCCGGGGGCAAGACCCATCAAATCGGTAACTCCGGATCCATAAGCCTTTCCAAAGCATCCAGAGGCGCCAAAATTTGGGTATCTTAGGCCATTTGCCTTCATGTATGGCTGCAAGTAGAATAAGCCGGCCGCCCAGTGAAAGGGAGAAATTACACAATCGAGGATAGTCCCGGTGCCCGTAAAAACAGTGTCCGTAACGTACGTTCGCGTCTTTCCCGTTTCGTCAATGTGGCGCACCTGGAATGCCGAGCATCCGGCGATCAAAGATAACAAAGCTGTCAATAATAGTACCTTACTGCATACCTTAATCTGGGTATATCGACCTGCGATCATGTTCTTCCTCCTGACTTTACCATGCAAACATCGGAAACAGAGCCCAAAAGATTCAAAGAATGCAATGCTTTTCTTTTTTTCTTACGCGGACTTTTACATTCGGCGATTCCGCCCTATTGGCAAACCTGGTCGCCGTACGTACATACAGCTTTGCAGCTGCAAACCAAGGCGACATTGGATTTATGCTATATCGCTTGATAATTCTCGAGCCGTGCTCGAAAATAGAAAAACTACCGGATG
>JAGRNC010000753.1:0-407 GCA_020440935.1 Leptospiraceae bacterium
CCGCCTCCGACCAGAAAATTTACTATACGCGTAAACTAAAAACATCCAGAATCCCTGTATCATACTACCGAGCAGGTGGCAGTGGAGGATGCAATGAAAGAAGTGCAAGTGGATACAGTAATCGTGGGGGCTGGTCTGGCCGGATTGAGCGCAGCCTATGAACTAAAGAAGGCGGGCAAATCCGTGGCCGTTTTGGAGGCCCGAGATCGAGTGGGCGGCCGTACTATGGAAGGAAGTCTACTGGGTCAGTCCTTTGATCTGGGCGGACAGTGGGTTGGTCCGACACAAAAGAAAATCATGGCCCTGATCAAAGAGCTCGGACTGGAAACCTTTCCGCAGCATGCATCGGGGTATCAGCTTGTGGAAATGAAAGGGAAACTCGCCAGGTACAAGGGAGTCATCCCCAA
>JAGRNC010000753.1:424-1526 GCA_020440935.1 Leptospiraceae bacterium
TCCGTGGACCGGGCCCTTAAGAAGGTCAATCGATTGGCCGCCGGCCTGGATCTGGAAAAGCCCTGGAAATCCGCTCAGGCGCAGGAATGGGACGGAATCACCGCCGAGCACTGGATCCAGGCCCACGTTCCCACAGCCATCGGAAAGGAACTAATGCGAGTTGCTACTCGTGCTATATTCTCCGCCGAGCCCTCCGAAATGTCCTTTCTGTTTTTCCTTTCCTATGTTCGATCGGCCGAGACTTTCGAAATGCTGGCCGATGTGGAAGGTGCCGCGCAACAGGACCGCGTTCGCGGAGGAGCCTTCCAAATCGCCCGTCGACTGGCCGAGCGGATCGGTATGGATTCTATTCATCTATCCAGTCCGGTGCAAACTATCGAACAGAGCGAATCCGGTGTGCGAATCGTGGCCGGCAATCTGGATGTTCGCGCAAAGCGAGCCATTGTTGCCATGTCGCCCAGTCTGACTCTGGGGATTCGATTTGAAAGGCCGCCTGTAGGACGTCTCACCATGGCTCGAAGGATGCCCATGGGATCGGTGACCAAGTCGATTATTGCATACGACAGTCCATTCTGGCGAAAGAAGGATTATGCCGGCATGGCTGTGAGCGATCGCGGCCCGTTTGGCCCCGTATTTGACGCCTGCCTGCCCAACGATGAGCGGGGTTATCTTGTGGGATTTCTGGAAGGCGAAGAAGGGCGGCGATACGCTCTGGAAAGTGAAGAGGCGCGCAGGACTGCTATATTGGAGAATCTCACTCGATGGTTTGGATCCGAGGCCGCCGAATCCATCGGCTACGTGGAGAAGAACTGGACCATGGACGAATGGAGCGGCGGATGCTATACAGGTCTAATGACTCCAGGCACCATGACAAACTATGGCTATCTACTGCGAACGCCATCGGGCCGCATCCACTGGGCAGGAACGGAAACCGCAACAGAGTGGATGGGATATTTCGATGGAGCTGTGGAATCGGGCCAGCGAGCGGCCAAAGAAGTGATGGCAGGGGAATAATTCCCCCTGCTTGGAGGATGAGTGCGCAAAGTCAGCCCCCGCCGATGTTGCACGGCTCTGTTCCTTTCAAGGTAAAAATGGAAGGGAG
>JAGRNC010000754.1 GCA_020440935.1 Leptospiraceae bacterium
CTGCGGCTAAAAGCGTCAATCTCCGAGGAGAAAACGCACCTGCCGCCAGCCTGCTCCAGGGCCATCCGAAAGCCCCCGATGCCGGCAAAAAGATCGATGAAACGAAAGGCCGGGCCGGTTTTTCTGGTTTCATTCATGGAGGTTCGAAGCTTTTTCGCTACCTCAAGGCTGTCAAAAAAATTATGTCGCTCCCCAAAAATGCCCCTGGCCTGGGACTTCGCCGTGAACACTATGCATCTATTCGAAACGGCGAAGTGTCTGTGGCGCAATGGTTCGAGGCAATTAGCGAGAACTACATGGATTCCAGGGGACGCCCGTTTCAGTTTCTACAGGATATCCGTCGCGACTTCCCGGTAGCCCTGCATGGAGTGAGTCTTTCGCCAGGATCGGCGATTAAATTCGCGAGCCGGTCCATGTATCTGAATCGCCTGAAAGCGCTGATAGAGAGGGTTGATCCCTGGCTGGTAAGCGACCATTTCTGCTGGACCGCCACAGAATCGCGACAAAGCCACGATCTATTGCCCCTGGGAACCGATGCTGCCTGGCTCGGAATGATCTGCGATAATGTGGATCGCATTCAGGGTTTTCTGGGAAGAAGGATCGCTCTGGAGAATGTTTCCAGCTATTTGCAGATTCGTGGGCAATCCGCCTTACCGGAGTGGGAATTCATTAACGAAGTGTGCTCGCGCACCGGATGCGGCGTACTTCTGGATTTGAATAATGTTATTGTAAATGCCCACAATCATGGGTTCTCGGCCCGCAACTTTGTGCGGTCCATGCGAAGCGAAAATGTGCTACAATATCACCTGGCCGGCCATAGTCGGCGCGAATCCATACTCTTTGATACCCATGGTACTACAGCGCAGCCTGCCGTTCTCAGTTTATATCGCTTTGCCATCGATGAGCTGGGGCATCGGCCGGTGTTATTGGAAAGAGATCAGGATATTCCTTCACTTCTAGAGCTGGAAAACGAACTGCGCCAGATTACGGCTATCGGAGATTCTATTCATAGATCCAATGTTGCCCCAATAAAAAGTTTCGGAGAGCCTTCCGAATGGCCGGGCCATTCGAAGCGAACTGTGAAACAATCCACTGCGCTGCCTTCTGCGATGCAGGAACTACTGGCTTTACAAAACTCCATTCTACATTCGCTTTTTAGCGGTTCTGCGAGTGAAGAACTATGCCAGACGATTCAACCTTCCGGACAATTCAACGAATTGCAGAGTCTAGATGTGTATCGGCAATCGGTCCTTGCGCGTCTGGAAGAATGGTTGCTCGATACATTTGTCTTGCTCGAAAAACTTACTACCGATGCCGAGAATTTGCAGCGCTGGGTGCGTGCATTCATCGAATCGCATGCGCCCATTCACTATAATCTTTCCGAATACGGTAATGGACTGTCAGGCTTCTTGCGGTCCCGGGATGTAGACGCGGCTTCGCTTGCCAGAATTGTGTACGCACAAATGCGACTTTTTCATAGACAAAGGCCCGGCGGAGGATTTCTTTCGAACGATTCTGAATGG
>JAGRNC010000755.1 GCA_020440935.1 Leptospiraceae bacterium
TTATTATCGAAGAATGCATGCCATACCCGATGCGCTGGGAACAGCCGTGAACGTGCAATCCATGGTATTTGGAAATATGGGCGATGATTCGGGAACCGGCGTCGCATTTACCCGAAATCCGTCCACGGGAGAGCGAAAGTTCTACGGCGAGTATTTGATGAATGCCCAGGGCGAAGACGTAGTGGCCGGGATCCGGACGCCGCAGCCCATCGCGCAGTTGGAAAACGATCAGCCCGATGCCTACAAACAGCTCATCGATATCCAGCAGAAACTAGAAGGCCACTTCCAGGATATGCAGGACATAGAGTTTACAATCCAGGAAGGCAAGCTCTACATTTTACAGACCAGAAATGGAAAGCGAACCGGATTCGCGGCGCTGAAGATTGCCTGCGACATGGTGGATGAAGGAGTGCTTCAGACCGCCCAGGCAATCCACCGGGTGGATCCGGAATCAGTACCTTCCTTGCTTGCGCAGATATTTGATCCCGGCGAAAAGTCTCATGCCGTGGCCCAGGGCCGAGTGGCCGGAAAAGGCTTAAACGCTGGCCCGGGAGCGGCATCGGGTCTGGTGGTTTTTAGCTCGCAAAAAGCCCATGAATACAGAGCCGCGGGAAAGAAATCCATACTTGTGCGAACCGAAACCAGCCCGGAGGATATTTCCGGAATGGAGGCCGCCGAAGGAATCCTTACATCCAGGGGCGGCATGACTTCGCATGCGGCAGTCGTGGCGCGGGGCATGAACAAGCCATGCATCGTTGGCTGCTCATCGCTTCGTGTAGATGAAAAAGCGGGAAAGATGACGTTAACCACGGAAGATAGCAAAAACGTGGAGCTACAGGAAGGGGATGAGTTGTCCATCGACGGAAGTACTGGAGAGGTAATCCTGGGCATGATCAAGACCCGCGAAAGCGAAATTCAGCAGGCCCTGGCGGGAGAGATCGATCCCGAAAAATCTGAAATCGCCCGAAATTTTAAGCGATTGATGCAATGGGCCGATGAAAATCGCAAACTTCTCATTCGAACCAATGCGGACACTCCCAGGGATGCGAAGGTTGCGCGAATGTTCGGAGCTCAGGGAATTGGACTGTGTCGTACCGAACATATGTTCTTCGAAGGCGATCGCATTCTTGCAATGCAAGAAATGATCCTGGCATCCAGCGTGGAGCAGCGAAAGAAGGCCCTGGAAAAGATTCTTCCGTATCAGAAAGAAGACTTCCGCGGCATTTTTGAGGCCATGGACGGATTTCCTGTAACCATCCGACTTCTGGACCCGCCCTTGCATGAATTCTTGCCACGCGAAGAGGCAGACTTTAAGAAACTTGCATCCGCGCTCTCGATTGATGTAGATAAGATCAAGCAGCGTGCAGAAGAGCTTCATGAGCAGAATCCCATGCTGGGTCATCGTGGCTGCCGTCTGGGCATTACCTATCCAGAGATAACAGAAATGCAAGTGCGGGCGGTTCTTGAGGCGGCCTGCGAGGCCGCAGATGCAGGCGTTGATGTGCATCCGGAAATCATGGTG
>JAGRNC010000756.1 GCA_020440935.1 Leptospiraceae bacterium
AGGACAGCTTTACGCTGCGCCCTGACAATTATTCCAGGCTGCTAGAGTTGCTTTCTTTTCTCTGTGGCCCGGACTAATGCGTCTATGATTCCTGTTTCGCTACCTGCATGCCCGGCATCTGGAACAATTTCCAGTTCGGATTCCGGCCATGCGCGGTGAAGATCAAAGGCATTTTTGACCGGACAAACCAGGTCGTAGCGGCCATGGATAATTGTGGCAGGGATGTGTCTGAATTTGCTGACCTGCTCCAAAAGATAATTATCGCTATCGAAAAAGCAATTGTGATAGAAATAGTGATTCTCGATTCGAGCCAGGGCCAAAGCGATTTCGCCGAATTCTTCCATTGTTTCCGGATCGGGCAGCAATCGCAGTGCGCTGCCTTCCCAGAGGCTCCATGCACGGGCGGCTTCCATTTGCACCGTCGGATCTTCAGACTGAAGCCTTCGGTAAAAGGCAGCGATTAGATCCTGTCGTTCTTCTTCCGGAATAACGGAGCAGTATTTTTCGAACTCCTCGGGCAGAATGCGATCAACGCCGCCGGGAGTGTAGAACCAGAGTACGTCTTCCTTGCGGCAAAGAAAGATACCGCGCAGGATCATGTCGCTGATTCGATCGGCATGCTTTGATGCATAGGCCAGCGATAGAGTGCTTCCCCAGGATCCGCCAAAGAGCATCCATTTCTGGATGCCCAGATGCTCGCGGATTCTTTCCATATCGGAAACCAGATCCCAGGTAGAGTTCTCCTCAAGGCTGGCATAAGGAGTACTCTTTCCTGCCCCCCGCTGATCAAACAGAATTACCCGATATGCGTCAGGATCAAAGTATCTCCGATGCTTTTCGCTAATTCCTCCACCAGGTCCGCCATGCACGAACAGAACCGGCTTTCCCTGGGGATTTCCCACTTCTTCGACGTACAGTTCATGCAAATCGGAAACTGGTAACCGAAAATGATTAAATGGTTCAATTTCTTCAAAAAGGGAGGCAGCGGCCATGCACCCAGAGCGCCAAAGGCGGCCTCATTGCAAAGTAGTTTCGCGCAGAAAAACTCTGGCCTAGGAAGCGTTAATGGCAATATCTGCATGCCATGGAGTTTTTGGATCGCTGGTTTTCCCTGTCCGCTCGAAGTACCAATCTGCGAACGGAACTTGTATCCGGGCTTACCACGTTTCTAACCATGTCCTATATTCTGGCGGTGAATCCGCTGATTCTGTCGGCGGCAGGCATGGACCGCGAATCGGTCTTTTTCGCCACCGCGATTTCGGCCGGGATCACATCGATCCTGATGGGACTCTCGGTAAACGTTCCCGTGGCTCTTGCGCCGGGTATGGGCTTAAATGCTTACTTCGTCGCCGTCGTTGCGGGTAGCCAGGGGGCCGTCTCCTATCAAGTGGCCCTTGCGGCTGTATTCTTTTCCGGGATCATCTTTCTAGTTCTTACCCTTACAAAGATCCGTCCGCTTCTGGTAGATGCATTTCCGGAGTCCCTGAAGTCGGGTATTGCGGCGGGAATCGGAC
>JAGRNC010000757.1:0-229 GCA_020440935.1 Leptospiraceae bacterium
TGGTACGCCACCCCCTGTGCATGGTTGCCGGCGGACACCGCAACAACTCCGCGTTTCCGTTCCGACTCGTTTAAAGCCAGAAGGCGATTCAGGGCCCCCCTTTCCTTAAAGGAGGCCGTAAACTGATGGTTTTCGAACTTAATCCAGACCTCCGCTCCCACCATGGAGGAAAGGGTAAGGCTTTGAGCGAAAGGAGTTCTGACCACGGAACCCTCGATATTTCGGGCAG
>JAGRNC010000757.1:247-1512 GCA_020440935.1 Leptospiraceae bacterium
GAATCTGTTTGTATGTAGGCGATGGCTCCAGCTTCTTTCTCCTTTCCTTTGATGCAAGCCGATCGAGCGCTTTGAAACGCCAGCGGTGCCCATCGCCGGTACTTGTTGGGTGCGGCCTGTACCCTTAACAATCCTGATCAATGCGCATGGTAGACATAGCTAAAATCGCTGTTTCCTTCGCCGGCCAGGGATTCGAAGCGCTTAATGGCCGCATCCAATAGCGGAAGATCCAGAAGCTGGCTTTTGCGAGCCAGGCGCAAGTCCTTGAGCATGTGTTTTAACGGAAAATGGGTCTCTCGATCCGAACCTTCAAAGCGGGGCCGCAGTCCGGCGATGACCGGAGCAGCCACAGGAGTGGCAATGAGCGTGTCCAGGATGCTGGCTTCCGAAAGCCCCAGGGATTGACCGATTCTGGAGGCTTCCGTGACCGAAAGCAATGATTGAGCCAGCATATAATTTACGACGAGCTTCATGGCTGAACCCTGGCCTGGGCCTCCGCAATGAATCACTTTCTTGCCGAGGATTTCCATGATAGGTCGCGCTTTTTCCAGGTCATCAGATTCCCCACCGACCAGGAAAACCAACTCGCCCTTTTCCGCAGGGCCCTTGCTGCCCGCCACCGGGGTATCCAGAAATCGTACATCCTTATCCGCCGATTCCTTCGCCATCGTCATAGAAAACTCCGGATCCACCGTCGAGCAATCCATCCATACCGAACCGCGAGCGGCCTGCTTGAGAATTCCGGTTTCGCCCCGAGCCACCGACTTCACTGCTTCGGGGTCGGACAGCATGGTGATAATGAGCGTCGTGGGAGACACGGCTATGGCCGGGGACTCGCACCAGACTGCACCCCTATCAATCAGTTCGTCACAGCTCTCATTTCTTGTTCGATTATAAATTCGAAGAGTATGTCCGGAATCCATTAGGCGTTGCGCCATCCGACTGCCCATGATTCCCATTCCAATAAATGCAATATCCATGAGAATCAATGAAAGAAGCGTTTCCCATCGGGTCAAGTGCGATGATTCGGCAACTCCCTGGTCCTGAGATCTTATCGGCACCTTTTTTCGCTCGAAATTCGCGGGTTCGCCTTGCCAGTTTTGGGAATCTCATCTAAATAGGGTCCATGAAGTCGGCCTCGCTCCTCTTGATTCTTGTGTCTATACCGGCGTTTTTTCTCAACTGCACCAGTTTCCTGGTTAAGGAGATGATGCGCAATTCGGCAGTGCCCAACTGGATTTACATCAATGCCGATCCGAAGGTAG
>JAGRNC010000075.1 GCA_020440935.1 Leptospiraceae bacterium
TATGGCTGGAGGAAAAGGCGAGCGCTTCTGGCCCAAATCCACAGCAAGTCATCCCAAGCAACTGCAAAAGATCTATTCGGGCAAGACACTTCTAGAAGAGACTGTCGATCGTGCACGATTGATTGCAGGGAAAGGACAGATTTACGTAGGTTGCAATGCAGATTTAAAGCGAACCATAGAAAAGACTCATAAGCGTCTCAACCTGAAGTTTGTGGTGGAGCCATCGGGAAGAAATACGGCTCCCATTATTGCCCTGGCCGCTCTGCAACTACAGAAAAAGCATCCCGGCGCCACCATGGTAGTCATGAGCGCCGATCATTACATTGCTCCGCCGAATAAATTCAAGGAGACTCTTAAAGCGGCCATTTCCGCCGCCCAGGAAGGAAGGCTGGTAACCCTGGGTATTGTTCCTACGCGTCCAGACACGGGCTACGGATATATTCAGAAAGGTAAGTCTGGTAATGCCGGAGTGTTCGATGTGGCATCCTTCAAAGAGAAGCCCGATGCAAAAACGGCATTGAAGTACATGAAGAAGGGATATCTGTGGAATTCTGGGATCTTCATCTGGAAGCTGGATGCAATCCTTCAAGAGTTTGAATCCCATGCGCCCCAAATCCTGAAGCCATTACAATCGTCTTATGCCAGCGTTGCATCGCTCAAAAAGGCATTTCCCAGAGTCCCGGAGTTACCCGTAGATATCGCCATTATGGAGAAATCGAAGATGTCCTCCGTAGTCCCGGCAACGTTTCACTGGGATGACGTGGGTAGCTGGACTGCGCTGGAGCGCATCGTTGAGTCCAAGAAAAAGGGCATTACACTTCTGGGGGACAAGAAGCCCCAACTCGTAGAACAGGATTCCAGGGATTCGGTGGTGGTCACCGATCGTGGGCTTGTGGCATTATTGGGAGTGGAGGACCTGATTCTTGTAGAAGAGGGGGACGTGCTTTTTGTGGCCAGTCGCCAAAAGCTGGGAGGGATCAAGGAGCTGCTCAAGCAGTTAAAGCAAAATCCCACTTTACAGAAATACCTCAAATAAGAGCCTGGACCATTCAGGAGTGAATGAATGCCTTCGGGTCGTAAAAGAAAAGCAAGAAAGATTCGCACACATAAGCGAAAGAAAAAACGCAAAATGAACCGCCACAAGAAGAAGATGAAATAATCTACTTTTTGGAATAGGCGTGAATGAACGGCCCCGGTTAGCCGAAAATAGTACCAAATATGAACCGGGGCGCAGGTGGACAGGGGCCCGCATCTCCCGTTGAAGCGGAGAATCGGGCCATTTTAATTCTGGGCGGCATCCTGCTGCTCTTAGTGTTTCTGGATCGTCAGGCCTCGGATCAGATGAGCCTTCGGTCCCGGGCGCCCGATGTAACTCGGCCTGCCGCCCTCATTCAGGAAAAGATCGAAACCGGAGTCGGAGAAACCGCCGAGCAATTGCAGGGAGTGCGCGAGTCCCTGGAAGGCAGGGCCGAGGACGGCCTGCAAAGCGGTAAGAATTCCCTGGAGCAACGGCTTGCGCCTGTAAAGAAGCCCATCGATGAGATCTTGAATTCGAGAATGCAAGATCCCTCCCAAAAAATTGTTCCTGAACAGCTCCAATCCGAAACTCGAGTAAGTCTACCCCAGGGAGCCCAGGATTATCATCTATACTTCCTGCGGTTCAACGGTAATCATTCGCAGATTGTCCGGGTTAGTCGGGCCGCGAAAAAGCCCATAACCTACCTGGCTCTGCTTCAGGATTTGCAGGACGGGCCACGGGAACAGGAGACTGGACTGCTTACCGCTGTGGACCACAGCATCAAGTTCAATGGTGTGAGCGAATCGGACGGTGTGGTTACCGTAGATCTGGGAAATAGCATCCACCGAATGGGCAGCGCCGTAATTCGTGATCGAATCCACCAGATTTGTCTAACGCTGTTCCAGTTCTCCAGCGTGAAAGCGGTGCGGATTCTTGTGGATGGAAAGAAGCCCGAGTATCTGGGAAGCGGCAAGGACCGATTAAAGCTGCCCGAGTATCTGGGATATCCCGATCGAAAGATTCAGGTATATACGAATTCCTGATCCTCCGAATTTCCCCGATCGATTCGGCCCTCTCCATTAGCCCGTAGCAAGCGGCTCATTGTGCGACCAATATCAGAGGCATTCCAGGCGGCCAAAACCAGGCGGCCAAAATCTAGCCGATGGGCTACAGTTACAATGCGCCTTTTCGAGCGTACAGGACCATTGAGCTAGTTAGCGCGAAATCGCGCCAGGCGATGCGGCTTTTCAGATGGTACATGCTTGTGGCGGCTAATCGGCCCAGAGGAACCTTCGAGCCTTTCTCCGCCTTCCACTGACCGCGCATTTTCTTTAGTTTGGGAAGCAGCCCAAAATCAACTCCGCGGTAAAGATGGAAATCCACGAATCCGTTATTGCCAAGAAACGTAGAAAGATTGCGACTGGAGTAATAATGCAAATGGCCTGGTAAGTAATAATGGTAATTTTGTCCTTCTCGAATGGCCTGCCTTCCCAGGAAGTTTGCCGTCTGGATTACCAGTAGGCCACCGGGTTTGAGCCAGCGGCAGATGCACTGAATGGCCGTCAGCGGATCGGGCAGGTGCTCCATGACTTCGATCATGGTTATTACATCGAATTGATTCCTGCCAAATTTATTGAGCGATAGCTCCCCCTGGCGCAAGTCGCGTCCCAGCCTGCGCCCTTCTTCCACGGCAAACGAAGAAAGATCCAGTCCCACGGCTCTGTAGCCAAATCGGGAGGCAGCATCCACGAAACCTCCAAAGGAACATCCAATGTCCAGAAAGGAGCCAGGCGGACGATGGGTCTTCGCGATGGTCTTCAGTCTGGCCTGCCAGACAATATCATGGTATTCTTCGCTCTTGCGCTCGTCCCGATAGGAGTAGTCTGACTGACCGGAATAATAATCGTCGGAATACAGAGATTCCAGGTCAGTGGGCACGGTGGCATTTTTTTGCAATCCACACGATGGACATCTCCAGATGTCCAGTGCTGGCGAAAAGCGGTCTATGGAGTAGAGCGGCGACATAGCCATGGAACAAATCGGGCAGTTGTGGCGCTGATCGGCGGATGACTGGGTCGAACTTTTCTGTGTGTTGCTTGCCGTGGATTTGGGACGATGGCTCTTCGGCGTCGCTGTTTGGGTGGTATCGGATGGCATCCTGTGTCTCCCGGACTTCATGAGGAGCGCTTCCTTGCTCGAAAGAACCAGTGTGCTACAACCCTGTGGTCGCCCAGCGGGATACGCTCAATGGATCCGTAGTCTAGGTCGCAGAAGTTACGCTGCAGTAGCGACTGCATTTGTTCTAGATCAAACAACTGGATACTGGACCCGCTCACCTCGGAGCCTGCAAAATGGGTGTCGGTATGCTTACGCAGGGTGCCCAGGAGCAGTCCGCCTTCCTCTAACCGTTCCGCGAAGCGCGAAAGCAATGCCATGGACTGGGATGGCTCCAGGTAATGTAATACTCCCCAGCAAACGATAATGTCGAAGCTTTCTGAATCCAGCACACTCGGCATCGCACCATCTTCGGAATGAAGGAATCGGGCATGGGGATAACGCTCGCGGCAAAGCGTAAGGGCATTGGCCGAAGTATCGACGCCGGTGACGTCCAGGTTACTATCAAGAAAGAGCGGAATATTTCTGCCTGAGCCGCATCCGTAATCGAGCAGTCGCCGCTTATCTGCATCTTTCGGCCAGGGGGGAAGGGAGCGAATCAGGCGAATCAGATTCTCATCCGGATAGGCTTGATGGCTCTGCGGCTTACGGTAATGCCTGTCCCAGATTTCTAGATTAGTGGCTTCCAAATCGATACGCTCAATGCAATGCTTCGCCTGGACGGATTGGCGCTTTTGCGCTTCTTTCCCGATCGTCGCTTGCGGCGAGCAGGAGGAAGCGCCGGAATGATCTTGATTTGCTTTTCGAAATGTTCCGCCTTTCTAATGAGCTCATCGCGGTGGCTTACCGAATCCATCAGCATAAAGGCGGCCGGCCTATCTGCATTTCCCCGGGCAGGGTCCATGGCATAACCGATGGGCTTCAACGGCTCCAGAAAAACATACGAAGGATCTTCGCGCAGACTCACAGGCATGCGAACGTCCTGAATTGTCATGGCTGACGGTAAAATGTAACTAAGCACCGCGCTTTTAGATGGGCGAAGAATATGATCCATGGCGCCGGGCTTAAGGCTGATTCCGACATTCTGTAAATGCTGGGCTGCGGCGGTTGGCCCCTGTGTGGTCAGATCGATGAGCATATCAAAATACGAAAGTCCCGTAATCCCGGGCACCAGGGAATCGGCAAGAAATTCGCCTCCCACTTCTGGCTGACATTCAATGAGCAATGGTTTCTTGCCCTTTTTAGGGATCAGGAATTCGGCAAAGAAGGGCCCATTGTCATATTTACATAGAGAGACAATCTTTTGTGCCGTAGATTGCATGTAAGTGGCCATTTCTTCGGAAATGCGGGCAGGAAAAATATGCCTTCGGTCCGCAAAACGGGGCGCTTCCTCGCTTACTACTTTTTCGGTTAATGCCAGGCAGTGGAAAACGCCGTTCAACACGATTCCATAGATTATGTATTCCGATCCATTGTAGTATTTCTCGATAAACAGGGACCGATTGTGTGGTGTACGCTTTCGATGATTCTCGACGTACTGTCGCTTCTCGTCCACGGAAGTCAGCACTTCGATCCCCTGTTTGGCCGATCCCTTGCCGCTTCGAGCAATCCAGGTACCCCGTTTTCGCAAGATCGCATCCGGGTTCATTCCAGGTGTCCAGGGGATTCGCTCGGGCACCGGAATACCCTGCGAGGCAAGCTTTGCCTTCAATCGGTTTTTATCCTGGAATTGAATAATGGATCTGGGATCCGATCCGGGGACCTTAAATCGACGGGCCAGATAGGAGGCGCTCAACACCGCAGGCCCGAAGGAGCGAGAACCTACCGCTCGTATGGTGCCCCTTGGAAAGTGCTCCTCAATGGCCCGATAGATCCAGAATGGTTTGAGAACGCTGCAATGCAGCTGTAGATCTGCATTCTTAAATCCTGGAGCCAGAGGGTTGCGATCCACGGCGATTACGGAATAGCCCTTTCGACGAGCCGCCTCGATAAGAGGGATCTGATGACTACCTGCCCCAAGACTCAAAAAGTAATCTTGATCTCTGGGCGGTGTTGTACCTTGAACTTGCACCTGCCTTAAACTTCGGACTTTTTCTCGAAAATTCAAGCATTTCGTTTTCTCGAAATCCGCCGATACTTGGAGTATGTTACGCGGAATCTACACGGCCTCTACAGGCATGATAATGAACCAGGAGAAGATGGACGTTATAGCCAACAATCTGGCCAACGTAGATCAGACCGGATACAAATCCGAAGAAGCGATCTTCAAAAGCTTTCCGGAAATGCTTCTTGCCCGAACCCGCGAAGATGGCATGGGACATGTGCCCGCCGGAGGATTTGACCTGGCGCCGATAGTCGGCAAGCTGGGAACTGGCGTAGAATTCAATGAGAACTATGTTCGATTTGATCAGGGCGCCGTAAAGTCCACTGGAAATCCATTTGATATGATGCTCGATGATCGGGGCAGCGAATCCCCGGCCTTCTTTGTGGTGCAGACCGACAAAGGTGAGCGCCTTACGCGTAACGGCTCTTTTGTGATGGATCGCGAAGGTTACCTGGTTACTTCCGATGGTCACCGCTTAATGGGCGAAAACGGTCCCATAAAAGTGGCCCGCTGGAATTGGACCGTCAAAGATAACGGAGAAGTCTGGATCAACGGCAAGATCGGAAACGATCCGGATACTACTGTAAACGAAACGAGCAACCAGTGGGAACAACCAGTTCTCCTGGACCGCATTAAGATTCGCACGGTGGAGTTTCCCCGTCATCTGGTAAAGGAAGGCAATAGCTTTTATGCCACCACTCCTGAATCGGGACCAATGCTGGAATTCAGACAAGACTCGGAACCGATGGTGATGCAGGGATTTCTCGAAGCCTCAAACGTGAACATCGTTTCCGAAATGACCAAGATGATCGAAGTGCAGCGACAATACGAAGCCAACCAAAAATCGGTCACTACCCACGATTCTCTGCTCGGAAAGCTAATCAATGAAGTGGCGCGCTGATTGAGCGCCAAATTCGCCGCGCACGACGAGCCGTAGATTATGTGCCTCGTTCTGCGAGCCCGGAGCGACCGCCTGACCGCCTAACTGCCTAACTGCTTAACCGTCGAGCAGTGGCCGAAGCAGCGGCGGATTTCAGATTTAACTCCGCACAAGAAACTGGCATTTTTGTTTGACTCAATCGCAGATATAAAATATCCGTGATATAAATACGGACAAAAAAAGTCCGCAATAAGGAGTCCAAATGAAACCACGAATGAATTACTATGCACCCATGCCCGAGATGGTGGGGCATCTTCAGTCTATATCCGAGTTGTTACGCAAAAGCGATCTTGATCAGGAAATCTATCACCTGGTACAGATTCGGGCATCGCAGTTGAACCATTGCGCCTTTTGTCTGGATATGCACGTCAAGGAGGCCAGAATGTCCGGAATTGGAGAGCTCAAGCTCCATACGGTGGCTGCCTGGGAAGAATCTCCGCTATTTTCTGACCGTGAAAGGATCGCTTTACAATGGGCGGAGACGGTTACCCTGGTGAGCGAAACACACATTCCGGACGATGCCTATGCGGCTGCCCGATCCGAATTCTCAGAGAAAGAGCTGGCATTGCTGACGATGGCGGTGGTAACCATAAATGCCTGGAACCGTCTGGCCGTGAGTTTTCGGCCTACTCCTGGCTCGCTCGATAAACAGCTGGGCCTGGAAAAGGCTGCCCTTTCTGCCTGAGGTCAATATTTCGGTACAATGGTTCTGGGAAAACAGATTGAATGGGCCATGCATTGCGCCTCATTCCTTGCATCGCTTCCGGAGGACATGGCTGTATCCGTAAATGTCCTGGCCGAGTATCATGAAGTTCCCAGGGATTATCTGGCCAAGGCATTGCAGTCGCTGGCTAAAGCTGGAATTGTGAAAACCACCGTGGGGCCCCGCGGTGGTTACACTATTGGTCGCGCCGCCGAGGAAATTACGCTTCTGGATATCGTAGAATCGGTAGAAGGGGAAAAGTCAACATTCAGCTGCACCGAAATTCGCCAGAAGGGGCCTTGCAAGATGGAAGAAAAGGCCTATTCCGGTGTTTGTGGAATTGCTGCTGCCATGTATCGGGCGGACCACGCCTGGCGCGAATCCTTGCGATCTACAACCCTCGCCGATATCAATCGATCTGTGAACCGGGTTGTGCCCGCCGAGCAGAAGCGAAAGGTAATGGCCTGGCTGGAAGGAAAGCTGTCCTCCAAATCGTAGTCGGTGCCGATTATATCGCGCGGTCGCTTTATGGCATGGGACGACTTTCAGCAATGGGATTGCCGGGGCGCAACTAGTGGACCCATTTTCAGTTGAATCCAGGCTACGGGTCGGACTAACACCAATTGAGTATTTACAGAGATTTGCTTCAAAAGTCCGCTTGACCAAAGTCCAGGGATGGCTGTCGCTCTGTTATTGTGGTTCCCTGGCTCCAAGGCTTCTATAATCATAAATACCTTACTATCTTGATCGTTCAGGGATTTCTGATTTTGCTGGCGCAATGTTCACCGCCCACCCAGGACTTTCGGCTCTATTCTATACAGGGAATTGATCAAATCCAATCTTCCATCCAATGGCATCCGGAAGCAGCCTCCAGAAATTTTGGCAGGATCAAGACTTTGCATTTGAAGGTTGTACCCAAATCTGCCAGCGGCCCTGTGTATCTTGTTTTAAATTATGCGCCGCTGGATCGCATAGAGGTCTTTGAAGACGAGCAAGAAACCCGCCGCCTGTACCTTACCGGCGATACGCTTCCCCTTGCCACTCGACCCTATCCGGCTCCCTATTTTGTATTTCCCATTTCTTCGGATAAGCCTACCTATCTCAAAATTCAAAGCGAAGGCCCGCTGATCGTTCCTGTGGAATTGTACGATGTGAGAGCCCTGGCAAGCCGACTACTTTATAGTTACGTTCTATTCGGAGTATTCTTTGGCCTCTGCTTTCTGATCGTGGTTTACAACGCAGCCCTGTTTCTTGCCACGCGGGATCCGGGCTTTGGATTCTACGCACTGTACACTTCCTTTGGAGCGCTAACTTCGGCGATCATGGAGGGCTTTGCATTTCCGCTTCTCTGGCCCCATTGGCCGCAATGGAATAATGTTAGTCTGGTCAACGTGGGGCCCGTAGCATTCATTCTGGCGGCCCAATTCGTAAAAGCATACCTGCGCCTCGATAAAGCAAACAGCTACTTTCGCTGGAGGGGACTCACCGCTTATCAGGCGCTCACTTTTGCGGTGTGGGCTTCGCAGACATTTTTGGACTACTCGCTTTTTGCGTTTATAACAGCGGGACTCTGGCAGGTCTTTGCGGTACTGGTTTTCGCAATATCCATCTACTCCAGTCTGCATCGCGAAAGACCGGCCTACTTCCTATTACTTGCCTGGACCGCTTTTCTGATCTCATCATCAGTTACAACCACGCGATACATGGGTATTACTCCGGAGTCTACGTTTACTCATTATGCATTTTTCATTGGCGCCGGATTGGAATACACGCTACTTTCTGTGGGCCTCGCCGATCGATTTAACTCCATGCGAAAAGAACGCGAAGAGGCAAAGGCAGAATTGCTCGAGGATCGGGAGATCGCGTTGGAAAATCAGAAGAAGCTAACCCATTCCTATGCACGCTTTGTTCCTGAAGAGTTTCTACATCTATTGCACAAGGATTCGGTGCTAGATTTGCAGCTAGGCGAAGCCGTAGAACGGGAGCTCACAATCTTATTTGCCGATATTCGTTCCTTTACTTCTATTTCGGAGCGAATGACACCAGCCGAAAATTTTCAGTTTCTGAACGGATTTCTGGCCAGCATCGGCCCCATGGTTCGGGAGCACCATGGCTTCATAGATAAATACATTGGAGATTCGATTATGGCCCTTTTTCCCCGTCGACCGGAAGATGCACTGGATACGGCCATCGCATTTCGCCGAATGCTTCGTAAATATAACAATCGGAGAAGGGCATCCAGCGAACAATCCATTGACATTGGCATCGGAATTAATACGGGCCCCGTAATGCTGGGCACTATCGGAGAACAGCAAAGGATTGATAATACGGCCATTGGGGATGGCGTAAACCTGGCTTCGCGGCTGGAGTCTCTGACCAAGCTATATGGAATTACGTGCGTAATCTCAGAACACACATTTCTGCGTCTGGAAGACCCCGATCAATACCATCTGCGGCTGATTGATCGAGTTCGCGCCAAGGGGAAGACGGAATCTGTATCCGTTATCGAATTGTTCGACGGGGACGATGAACGGCTTTTTGAGGAAAAGGAAGTGAGCCGCGCCATACTGGAAAAAGCCATTCAGAATTACCTGGATGGAGATTTTTCCATGGCGCAGCATAGATTCCAGCGGATCCGGGACCAGTTTGCCGAAGATCCGCTGGCCACATTCTATCTACAGCGACTTGCATCCATGGCCAGCCCGGAATCGGCCGATGGTATGGCCGAATGGGATGGCGTCTTTAACATGGATACGAAGTAGCGCGTTTTCGTTTATGGTACCGGCAGGGTAAAACTATAAGTAATGTCCACGCTGTCCGATGTTGCCATTCCCAGAAGAGAAGGACGCTCCACTCCGAAATCTGTCAGACTGACTGCAGTCTGTCCTTTAATT